>CAIJOT010000103.1 GCA_903822335.1 uncultured delta proteobacterium | reverse complement strand
CAGTTGCTGAAGTTGACTCAGGTTCTTTTAAGGGCATAGCAGAAATAGAAGCATTAAAGGAATCGGTAAAAAAAGATTTATTAAAGTATGTTAAAATTACCCGTCAACACGGTTTTCCGGCTGACTTTAGAACAGATGTGGGAACAGATGTGGTTGAAAACGCTTCAGATTTAGTCGAATCCACTGTAAAGGAATTCCCAAAGTCAACAGTATTCACAGGTAAATTAGTGTTTCGCCATGAACATCCCTTTCAGAAGATATTGCATAATGAAACTGCTAATGCTATCCAGAGACGTCTACAGTGGAACGGTATAGCAACAGTGATACTGCCAATTCGTGTTGATATATAACTTTACACGATCTTGGTGTTCTACGGGATATTTTTTTTCAGCTTACCTAAGTGGTCTGTGAGCTCTGTCGGGAGTCTCTTGCCAAACTGTCCGTAGAATGCCTCAATACCCTCGATCTCTTTCTTCCAATGTTCAAGGTTTACCTCAAAGAGCTTGTCAAAGGTTTCCTTCGAAATATCCAGACCGTTGAGATTGAGGTCGGAATCGTTCGGCATGAAACCGATGGGCGTTTCTTTTGCCGGTATGGCGCTCTTGACCCTGTCTATCATCCATTTAATGATACGGAAATTATCCCTGAATCCCGGCCAGATGAACTTGCCATGAGCATCTTTTTTGAACCAGTTTACAAAGAATATCTTGGGGGGATTCACGAGCCTGTTACCAACGTTCATCCAGTGCCTGAAATAATCGGCCATGTTGTACCCGCAAAAAGGAAGCATAGCCATTGGATCACGCCTGACCACCCCCACCTGGCCGCCGGCAGCGGTTGTGGTCTCTGAGCCGAGGGATGATGCTTTAAAAACCCCGTGATTCCAGTCAAAGCTCTCGCATACGAGGGGAACAGTGTCTGAGCGTCTGCCTCCGAAAAGGATAGCAGAGATGGGCACACCTTTCGGGTTGTCAAATTCTTTCGACAGTGTAGGGCAATTATATGCCGATACAGTGAAGCGGGAGTTTGGGTGGGCAACGACTTTTTCCGATGCCGCATCCCAGGATGAACCCTGCCAGTCGAGAAGATGGGCAGGAGGCACATCGGTCAGACCTTCCCACCAGGGAGAATTATTATCAATGTCGAGGCCAGTATTGGTGAAGAGAGTAGGGTAAAATTTACCTGTCTTCAGGGTCTTCATCATCTGGGGATTTGTCTTGTTCCCGGTTCCCGGCGCAACACCAAAAAAACCCGACTCAGGGTTAATTGCATAAAGACGCCCGTCCGGGCCTACGTTGATCCAGGCAATGTCGTCACCCAGTGTTGTCACATTGTAGCCTTCGAGTACGGGATCAATCATGGCAAGGTTTGTTTTGCCACATGCAGAAGGAAAGGCGCCGAGAAAATACATGTTTTCCCCGGTCTTTTTGTCCTCTACGCCCATGATGATCATATGCTCAGCAAGCCAGCCTTCATGGTGACCCTGATAGGAAGCTATTCTTAAAGAGAAGCATTTTTTGCCGAGAAGTGCATTTCCTCCATAGCCGGACCCAATGCTCATTACCAGATCTTCCTGTGGAAAGTGCATAATGTAACGCCTGTTTGGGTCGAGGTCTCCGACGGAATGGAGCCCCTTGACGAAATTACCCGACGAGCCTACCCTATCGAGGATCTTCTTGCCCGCCCTCGTCATGATGTACATACTCACAACGACATAAATGGAATCGGTAATCTGTATACACGGTTTCGCATAAGGAGAGTCAGGGTGGCCCATCATGTAAGGGATAACGTAGAGTGTTTTTCCGCGCATACATCCGTCAAAAAGCTTGGAAACCATAGCCTTGGCATCTTTTGGTTCCATCCAGTTATTGTTGGGACCTGCATCTTCCTTGTCAGGTGTACACACAAAGGTGAGTTGCTCAGTCCTGGCCACATCATTTGGATGGCTCCTATGGAGGTATGAATTTGCGAAAGCCTGATGATTCAATGCACGAAATGTTTGGTGAGGACCTGTCTTTTCCTCCTTGATTCCGATTTCAACGAGATGTCTCATTTCATCCTCTGTGCCCTGAACCCAGTATACCTTATCCGGCTTGGTAAGAACCGCCTGTTCTTCAACCCATCGTTCAACTACAGTTGCCATACTATGCTACCTCCTTTTTGATATTAGTTAATATTGCTAAAGAAAAAACCTTTACAGTATTATTTACACAGTATATATAGGAATTGATTCTCATAAGCAATACTTTTTCTGCAATAGTGAATGAAACAATCCCTGCTGCCCAGCAACGCTTGCAGTGGAACGGCATAGCAAAAGTTATCCTGCCAATCCGCGTTGCTATTGAGATAATCAATTTTTGTTTAAATTACTACTGTCTTAGTCGAGAATGCCAGCGAAAATGTAATTCAAACTCAACTGGTACATCCCCGGCTATTCTTCGTGCCACTTCTTCAATGCGTGTAAGGTCCTCACGGTTATAAACAACACAGCGTACCACTAAACCGTATTTTATAAGCCCTTCTTCTTTCGGTTCCACATCAAGAGTTGATATTGAAAGAGTAGGATTTATCGCAATCTCTGCCTTTATTTTTGCTGCAAGCACCTTCATTTGAAGAATCTTCTTTGCTTCCTCTGTATTAAACTGCTCTTTCTTTATAAGTTCATTCTTTATTACAGTAATTATTTCATTTTGGTCCAGAAGACTTGTATTAAATACTATATCGTACTCATCAGGGTCATCCCATGTTTTTCCATATATTACATACACTGCACCAGACATTTCCTTATCTGCTTTTTCTATTAACCAGCGTGCATTTTCGCTATTCATCTCCTCCCATTTTATCACCTTTTCAATTCTTTTGTCCATTGATCCTTCTGTGCGGACTCTTAACACAAAAGGTACTCCTTTAAGCAGGAAACTGCCACCTCTCCCCATGATTACCACTTTATCCTGCAAGGCGTAATCAAGGATATGGTACTGGTTCAGTGCCACAAATCCCCTGAAAGACCAGTCATGCCTTTCCCATACATCCGGGTGATTTTCATCATAATATTTTGCACTTTCCTCCCATTTCGTACCAACTTTCCTCATATCTTCCAGGACTCTATTTCTATCTATATATTCATAACCGAGAAGTTTAGCAACAGCCCTTCCTATTTCTTTTCCACCACTTCCATATTGCCTTGCTATGGTCAATATTGCCATGTACTCCCCCTCTTATTTCGCAAATGGGATAACCCATACTAACATTGCCGGGATATAACAGAAAATAAGGGATACAACTACATAAGGCACTGTCATACCCAGGAATTCTTTCAAGCCCACTTTCCTTTGGTCTTCTTTCTCACCCATACTTTTCGCTACAAACAAGGCAGGGGCGCCGGCAATTGTAAGGTTGCTTCCCAGTGTGCCAGCCCACAGCAGCATCCAGTAAAGAGGCCACGGGTTCATCCCGGTCTCTTTCGCAAGGTCCCTAATAACATAGAGCATGGTAAGTATATAGGCATCATGTTCTACAATACCAACGATTGGGGCTGTTACCCAGTATAGTAAGGTGGAACCTGCTATGAGGCTTGTTTTTATAAGAGGAGTTATCAAATTGGAGATAGTTTTAATGACACCGGCATGTTCCAAGCCTCCCACCAAGGCAAAGAGTGAAACATAAAAGAAAATTGCTCTCCAGTCAAGTTCGGAAAGCACTTGCTCAACATTTGGGGTTTCTATGGTAAAACGACCCTTGAATATTTCGAATATGAGGATTAAAGTAATGGCTCCCCACATGGCGATAAACCCAAGGGTATAGCCAAACACAGGACGTAATGCCATAGCAATAATCGTGAGAAGAAATACTCCGCAGGAAACAATTGCAAAAGGTTTATCCTTGATATGGTCAAGGGGCTTCTCATCAGCCATGGAAGCAACATCCATTCTGACACCCTTATACTTTTTAGAAAATATCCAGTAAAAGTAAGCGCAGGTGATTATATAGGAGACATTAAGGATAAAGAAAGATGATGGCCTGCCTGAATGCCATAGGAAGCCACTAAATTCAATGCCTGAAACACTATGGAGCATCTGAGGCGGCAGATCGCCTAACAGCATGGCGGTACCCATGAAGTTTGCACAAAGACCAACAAACATTACCGGTGCAAAGGCTGGAAAGTTAAACCGCCTGCATGCATGAAATACAACAGGTGCAAACATCAAAACAACCACAACGTTGTCAATCAGCATGGAGACATATCCTGCAAGCATTCCGAGAACTGTTACAAATACCGCCACGTTTCCTTTAGACAACTTTAAGATTATGGCGGCCAAGAAATCAGGGACCCCGGATTTACCAAAATATCCTGAGATGATCCAGATACTGAGAAGGATAGCTATTACATTCCAGTCTACAATTTTGAATGCATCAATATCACTATATACCCCGACAAAAATCATCATGAGTATACCAAGCATTGCCGCGAGAACACTATCAATCCATCCTGTTATTACAAGAATAATACTGGCGAGAAAAATGGTACCAGCTGCAATTTGCATAAAATCCATCTCTTAATTACCTCCTCAATTTTTTAATCTCAACTATCTATACTATTAAGGGCGAGAATTTTCCCGCCCTTAATATATTCAATCCTTCATTGATTATCAACTAAATAAATAAGGTTATTCCCATGCCTCTTAACACTGGTAATGTCACCAGCGTCCACACCCCTTGCAAGGCCACAGAAGTAACAGCTACCGTGTTACGGTCACCAACAATACCCGCAGCGCAAGAAGTTTAACTAAAAATATTGTTTTTTTCAGTGCAAATTATGATATATTGACAAACCGATGGATCGAGAGAAAAAAGTTGGCATACTACTTATAGTTATTGGTATTTGCATTCCTTTATTGACACTTCCCTTTCTTTCGGGATATTCAAAGGATAAAGGTATTACTAATAACCTTTACCTGGCAGGAATTGCGATAAAAAATGACAAACCTGGTAACGCTGAGAGCCAGCCATCCGGTAACATTGAAACAACGAAGTCCAAATTTTCTTATGTTTTGTCGAAGCTTATACCGAAAAGAATACCGTTCCGGTTTTTCCTGGTCATTACGTTGATTCTCTGCTACATGGGCATTGTCAGAATTGATAGATCAAGGAGAAAGAATGAGGATAGGCAAGACAGCCAAACTGAAGAGCATCAGTAGCATCGTCTTCCAGTAAAACAAAGCCCCTTTTCTCAGATGAAAAGGGGCTTTTTCTCGCTTACCGTTCTTTGCCTGTCAGATCAACTGGCTTTCGCCTTCTTTCCTCCCTCCGGGAAGTACTTCTTCATTAAAGCGCTATTGATATTGAGCAGGAGCCACAGGGTGCAGAGAACAAAAAATACACCGGCAAACCTGATGAGAAGAGTACTAAAAACCCACATCATGTTGTCTCTGGTGATCTTCACCGTTGTTTTGTTTCCACCACCTTTGGAGATACCAATGGAGTGCCACTTTGCACCGCCCTGATCCTCGATGTACATCTGGTCGTCCCAATCCCGGAACTTCGCCCAATCTACATGCTGGTACTGCGGATCCCTGTAATTCTTAAGGGCTTCCTTGTAGAAGGCCAGTACTTTCTCATAGGGCTGGTCATATTCATAATAGACAGAAATATCTTCGGTCTTCACAATTTTACCGCCGGGCATAACAGGTGCTTCCCAAGGCGGTTGGCCGCCGCCCCACGCATATAAAGGAGCCGGTGAGATGGCCATACCTAACATCAAGCTAAAGAAAATCGTATATATTATAGTCTTCATGTACACCTCCCTTACTCGAACATGGATAGAAGCATGCCTGCCGCAGCCGGTGAGCCGATGGAACCGGCAAGACATGCAGCCATTGCGTGCATGAGCAGGTAGTTCTTTTTGTCATACTGCTGCCCCATCATCTGTGAAAGCCTCGGTGACATGGGAAGAGCAGAAACACCTGAATTGCCAATAAGGGGGTTGATCTTTTCCTTGGCAATAAGGTTAATAATCTTCACGGTGATGATACCGCCTGCTGTACATACAATAAAATCAATAAGGCCGAGACCAAAAACCATTATAGGCTTATACGTCAGGAAGACATGCGCCTGCATGGACGCACCGACACTTAAGCCTAGGAAAATGGTTACAATGTCCATCAGTGCGGTAGATGCGGTGTTTGTTAAGCGCTTTACCGCACCACTTACCCTCATAAGGTTACCGAACATCAGCATGCCCATCAGGGGCATGACCGCAGGTACCATCAGTGCGATAATGGCGCCGCAGATGAGGGGGAAGAGGACTAACTCAGTCCGGGAGCACCTTCTTCCTATTTTCATCCTTATGAGACGTTCTTTATCGCTTGTCATCAGTCGCATGATCGGCGCCTGAATGATAGGCACCAAGGACATGTACGAGTACGCAGCCAAGGTATTGGCAGCCAAGAGATGAGGTGCGAGTTTAGCGGTCAAATAGATGGTCGTCGGGCCATCAGCACCTCCGATGATACCTACTGAAGCAGCCTCTTTAATGGTGAAACCGGCGAGAATCGTACCGGTGAAGGTGACGAAGACACCAAGCTGTGCCCCGGCGCCTATAAGTAGCATCTTCGGATTGGAGATCATAGGCTCAAAGTCCGTCATTGCCCCGAGCCCGAGGAAGATTAGGCAGGGAATCACCTCCCAAATAATGCCGTATTTGTAAAAGAATTGTAAAAGCTGGGGATGGCCTTCCGTGAACCCGAACAAAGGGGTGTTTGGGAAGTTGACCAAAAATATGCCAAAACCGATAGGCAGGAGAAGAATCGGCTCAAAGTCCTTGGCTATCGCCATGTAAAGGAAGAAACAGCCAAATGCCCACATCACGACGTACTTCCAGCCGCCCGCAGCGAAAAGCATAGGGAAACCTGTAGTCTTGAGTGTGCCGACAAGCAAATCCCAAATTTCGTTCCAACTCATTATAACCTCCTTTTGTAAAAATTCGTGTAAATATTTCAATTCGCAAGGGTTCACGAATCAAGGAGCAGAAAGAACTCAGATGTGATCTCCACGCAAAGGATATTGGACTTCAGCTCGCCCTTTCGAACTAATGAAAAATTTCACGTAACTTGAAATTTAACCATTTTTATTTTATTCGTGTCAAGTATTTATCTTTAATAATCTACTCAAATCTTTATACCCTCTCAAAACAATCATTATAAACCATTATGAAACACTCAAAGCTTGTGGTGTCATGACACCTGAACATTACATATTTAAAAAATCTTGCATTGACAACTTTCAGAATTTAAAATAGAGTTAATTGTTCAGTGAATTGTTTTATGAGTATACAGAACACACTGAATCATCAAACTTTAAAAAATGAACAGAAGAAAAACTAAAAAAATTAAAATAGGCAATGTATTTATTGGTGGTGACAGCCCGATAGTTGTTCAGTCCATGTTGAAAACTAAACCAGATGACCTCCAGGAAACATTAAACCAGATACGAGCATTAAAAAATGCAGGCTGTGAACTCATAAGAATGGCTTTACCGGAAATTGATACGTGCAAAATCATTCCATTTCTGAAGAAGGAAACAGACATCCCCATTATTGGAGATGTGCACTTTAACCATAACATTGCGCTGAAAGCTATGGAACTCGGAATCGATGCGATAAGAATCAACCCGGGAACTATTAATAATACGAGAAAAGTGAAAGAAATTGCACACATAGCAAAAGAAACGAAAACGCCAATAAGAATAGGAATCAATATTGGATCCATCGAAAAAAGGATATTAGGGAAACATCATAAACCAGGCGCACACACAATGGTTGAAAGCGCACTCTATTACACAAAACTGTTCGAAGATATTGGATGGACTGAGCTTAAAGTATCGTTGAAAGCCTCTGATATATATCAAACCATTGAAGCATACAGAAAGTTCTCTAAATTATCTGATTACCCTTTGCACATAGGCATCACAGAAGCAGGTCCAATATTTTCTGGGGTTATCAAATCTTCTATCGGGATAGGGATATTATTACATCTGGGTATTGGGGATACCATACGGGTTTCATTAACCGGTAATCCAATCTATGAGGTGGTAGCTGCATACCATATCCTGAGGGATATGGGCCTTAGAAAAAGAGGGATAAATATCATATCCTGTCCTACCTGTGGAAGATGCAAAACCAATCTCATGGAATTTGTAGAAGAATTTGAAAAGGACATGGCTAATATTGATAAGTATTTAAATGTTGCAATCATGGGTTGTGAAGTGAATGGACCAGGAGAAGCAAAAGAGGCAGATATTGGTATAGCGTTCAGTGCGAATAAGGCAGTATTATTTTCAAAAGGAACTATTATAAGAACTGGCATACCCAGGGAAATGGCAAAAGATGTATTGAAAGAAGAAATCTACAATATGACTGCATAAAACGATGCACGATGCATGATATTAAATACGGTGGATTAATCTTTTAGACATCATACATCATGGGTCGTGGATCTTCCTATTGGTTAAATTTTTTACAAAAAGAATCCTTTGAATGACCGTTATATGTGTGAGAACTGCAAGAATTATTATCACATAAGGCAATATATTAAAGAATAAACCGATTAATAGTAATATTACCCTTTCCGGTCTTTCCAATATACCTGTTGTACAGGCAAGAGAGGATGCTTCCGCCCTTGCCTTCACATAAGGTATAATCGCTATACCTATAGCGGCAGTAAATGTAGCAATGGAATTGAAAAAGTCCTCATGTCTTAAAAAATGTATAAATACACCAAAAATTACGAAAAGGTCTGTGTACCGATCCAGGACAGAATCTAAAAATCCTCCGAAAGGTGTCACGCTCTCCGTATCTCTTGCCAGTGCTCCGTCTGTAAGGTCAAAAAAACCTGAAATCAAAAGGGCTACACCGCCTAAGAGTAAAAAATTAAAAGCTATGCATAAGAAGGATACAAAACCAGAAATAACCCCGAGTATTGTGAAAATATTAGGGTCAATAACCTTATTCCTAAAAAGTTGGTGGTAAATTTTTATAATCAGCGGATCAAGAGAATGGCCTATTTTTGAACTTATCAAAAGTAGTTCCTATCTTTCCCTTTCACCTCTTATGAATTCCTCGACCATCTTTCTTGCAATGTTATCCGGGAACTGCTTTATGGGGTGTTTCATGGTGTAGGCTGATACTGATTCAAGGACTCCGGCAATACCCCTGTCCCTTGCTACTTTACAGCACCTTATGATGTCTATCATGCAACCAGCGCTATTCGGTGAATCCTCAACAGATAACCTGAGCTCAAGATTCACAGGGACATCCCCGAAAATCCTGCCTTCTATCCTCATAAAACATACCTTATTATCTTTTTGCCAGGGCACATAATCAGAAGGGCCAATGTGAATATTTTCCGGAGGAATTGGTATATCTAATAAGGATTGCACTGCCTCAGTTTTTGAAATCTTTTTGGATATGAGTCTGTCCCTGTTGAGCATATTCAAGAAGTCCGTATTGCCTCCGGTATTCAATTGATACGTCCTGTCTATTTTAACTCCCCTGTCATTGAACAACTTTGCAAGCGCCCTGTGAATGATTGTAGCACCGATCTGTGATTTGACATCATCCCCCACAACGGGTATGCCCTTCTTTTCAAACCTTTTAATCCATGTTTTCTCTGAGGCTATAAAAACAGGGATGCAGTTGATCAAGCCCACCCCGCTCGAGAGACAACATTCAGCATAAAACCTCGTTGCCTCCTCAGAACCCACAGGAAGGTAGTTAATCAGTATCTCAACCCTTTTGTCTTTGAGTATCTTTGCAACTTTATCAGGTTTTTTATCCGCCACAAGAAAAGTTCGTTCTTCAGGGTAATCCTTCATATGGTGGGAAACACCATCTAACACATTTCCCATAGAAACCACTACGCCCGTACGTGTTATTCTTTTCTCAATGACCTTTGTACAATTTGGAGATGCAAAGATAGCATCCTCGAGAGGTTTCCCAACTTTTCTTTTATCTATGTCAAAGGCTGCAACCACTTGAATATCTTCAGCCTTATAACCACAAATCTCGTAATGCATAAGCCCTATAACTGCATTCTTCTTTCTCGTGTAATAATTAATGCCTTGTAAGAGTGAGCTCGCACAATTACCAACACCGACAATTCCGACACGAATTTCTCCCATACCAACCTCTTGTGATTTTTTTAAAATATTTACTTTAAAATGTCAAAGTTTTGCCATGCCTACTTTTTGTATTGCAACATACCCATCTCATATAAATCATTTCCATATATATCATTTATCACAAATAAGGGCAAATTCTTAACACCCAGCTTTACCACAGCTTCAGGTCCAAGATCTTCGTAAGCAATAATCTCAGAAGAGGTAACGCTCTTTGAAAGGAGCGCACCAGCTCCACCTGTTGCCCCAAAATATATTGCCTTATATTGTTTCATCGAATCTTTCACTGATTGTGACCTTTTCCCTTTGCCTATCATACCTTTGAGACCCAGAGAGATTAACTGTGGTGCATATAAATCCATTCTTGAACTGGTAGTTGGACCACATGCACCTATCACCTTTCCTGGAGGGGATGGTGAAGGACCACAATAATAGATAACCTGATGTTCTAAATCAAAAGGAAGTGTTTTCCTCTCATTCAAAGTATCTACGAACCTCTTATGGGCAGCATCTCGTGCAGTATAAATATACCCGCTCAAAAATACCTTCTCACCTGATTTTAATTCCTCTATTACACGATCTTCTAATGGTGTTTTAATTCTTCTGATTTCCATCATTCACCCCATTTAACAATCATACCGTTTACGGGTTGTGAGTCTTTTTTAACTCATAACCCGCAATTCGTGACTCGTGACTTTTATATTATTGCTTCTTTAATCCTGTGTGCATGGCACTGAATATTTACGGCAACGGGGAACGAAGCGATATGGCACGGCATCATTTTTACATGTGCATCTAACGCAGTCAAGGTTCCACCATAACCCTGAGGACCTATGCCTGATCGATTTATTTCCTCGAGAAGCTCCAATTCGAGGGCTGCTATTGAAGGATCTTCATTGCGTTTGCCTAAGGGAACCATTAGAGCTTCCTTTGAAAGAAGGGCAGATGTCTCAAAGTTGCCGCCTATTCCAACACCCACAATAATGGGTGGACATGGATTGGGCCCACCTTTTGTTACCATCTCCAGAACAAAGGATTTCATGCCTTCTTTTCCCTGCGAAGGTACGAGCATCCTCACCTCACCATAGTTTTCGCTGCCTCCCCCCTTAGGCAGCACAACAATCTTTACACGTTCACCCGGAACAATCTTTGTATGAATGATAGCCGGTGTATTGTCACCTGTGTTCTTTCTTGAAAAAGGGTCACAGCAAGATTTTCTCAAATATCCTTTTTTATATGCCCTTCTTACTCCCTCATTCACAGCATCAATAAGTCCACCTCCATAAATATGGACATCTTGACCTACCTCTATAAAGGTTACGGCAAGGCCTGTATCCTGGCATATCGGGATCTTCTCTTCTTTCGCTATATTTGCGTTTTTAATCAGCTCACGTAAAACCTCTTTGCCGACAGGAGATGCTTCTTCTTCTATAGCTTTCTCCAGGGCATCAAAAACATTATCCGAGAGATTTATGTTAGCATCAATAAACAACCCTTCTAAAGCGGATATAATGTCATCAACGTGTACTTCTCTCATATCTCACTCCCTATATGGCTCTATAATTCCTTTCTCCATCAAGATGGCGACCTCATCGCGGGCCCTTTTTATCTTGGTTTCAGCCATCTTGAAAAGTTCTTTCTCGCTAAATTTTAATCGTGACACACCCTGTTCCATGGCTTTTTTTGCTACTGCCACTGCTTCTCGTGGAAATACCTCCCATTCATCCATCGTAGGAAGGAGATAATCCTCACGTAATCCTTTATCTTCTGCACATTTTGCAAGTTCATAGGCTGCAGCGATGCACATCTCATCGGTAATCGTCCTCGCCATAACATCGAGTGTTCCTCTGAAGATAGCTGGAAAACCAACAGAATTATTCACCTGATTTGGAAAATCGCTCCTGCCTGTTGCAACTACCTTTGCCCCTGCTTCTTTGGCCTCCCAGGGCCAGATTTCAGGTATGGGGTTTGCGCATACAAACACCACAGCTTCATCGGCCATTGCTGTTATCCACTCCTTCTTAATCACATCAGGGCCAGATTTTGAAAGGGCTATAACAACATCCTGCCCCTTCATTGCCTCTTCCATGCCACCATCCCTGTTTTCAGCGTTGGTTAACTGACAGAACTCTAACTTCTCTTTATGGGTGGGTTTTATATCATCCCTTTTCCTGTTCAGTATTCCCTTGCTATCCACAACGATAAACTTCTTTGGATCAGCACCTGCCTTTATTATCATCTTGGTTATACATACATTGGCAGCACCTATCCCTATCATTGTAATCTTCACATCCTGAATCTTCTTCTTTACAACTTTTAATGCATTGATAAGCCCGGCAAGGGTAACAGCCGCAGTTCCCTGCTGGTCATCATGCCATACAGGTATCGTTGCCTCTGCTCTTAATTTTTCAAGTATATAAAAACATTTAGGGTTTTCAATGTCTTCAAGGTTAATGCCCCCAAAGGACGGGGTGAGGAGTTTCACCGTTCTGATGAACTCATCGGCGTCTTTCGTATCGAGACAGATTGGAAATGCATCAACACCACCGAGATATTTAAAAAGCAACGCTTTCCCTTCCATCACCGGGAGACTGGCAAGGGGTCCTATATCTCCCAACCCGAGTACCCTTGTCCCATCTGTTACGATTCCCACCATGTTCGCTCTGTTTGTATATTCAAAAGCCAGTTCAGGATTCTTGTGAATCTCTTTGCAGGGTTCTGCAACCCCCGGTGTATACCATATTGCAAAATCATTGACATCCCTGATCACACATTTTGGTACTATCTCTATCTTCCCTTTATAATAGGGATGCATTTTTAGAGCATCCTGGGCAGGTTTCTTAGCCTTCTCAAGAAGTTCTTCTTTTGTTACTTTTGATTCTCCCATAATTCTTCCTCCACAATACATTCATTCAAATGTACTCAAAATATTGTATAGTGAATTAAAGAAAATGCAAAGGAAAATTTAAAAAAGGCATGTAACGATCAGAAACAATGTATTATACACTATTGAAATGTATTACATCTGATGGGCATGTGGATGCACACAGTCCGCAGCCTACACAGGCATCTTCCTTCACGCGGGCAATCGGCACATTGGACATAACCTGTGGTCCAAAGAGGGCAATCTGTTTTTCCCGTATCTCCATTTCTATTGCATCATGAGGACAGGCATCTTTACACGAACCACAGCCGCTGCATCTTTCCTCATTCACCTCCGGCAATACCCTCTCCTCTTCCATATCGAGGAGTATCTCGCCAAGGGCGCCAAGGATTTCTCTCGTCTCCCACCTCTCTGCCCTCGGATGCCTGATGAAGCCCACATGGTATCTCTTTCTCCCCCATTTTGTGGGTGACCATCTAAGCTGCGGCTCAGACCTATAGAGAGAAAGGAATTCTTTTTCCTTAAAGAGGTATGCGTAATCGTCAAACCGGATTACTTTACCGGCATTCAAAACGAATTCCCTTTTGAGTCCGGTAATACGGGCCTGGTCTCCATCAAAAGTAACTATTTCTCCTTCTTCAAGGTGGATAAATACGATGCCCTCCCGTCGTGCATCCTCGTAGACAAGCTCGCCATATGAGGGCGTGACCATATTTTTTGTGAGTACATAGACTATTTTCCCAGCCTTCTTGAGGTCTCTTGCCATGGCGATGAATTTAGCTGAGACAAACTCATAGAACATCCTGGCCCCTGTGTCTTCCGTTCCAAGATAGAACAGACAGGAGGAAAAATTGCCGTCAGGGGTTGTAATTTCTGGCTCAGGCTCCCTGTAGAACCTCTCATCATTCCTGATAGCTTCCGACGGGAAGTCCCCATTTCTTATTGCAATCATGCCTGCACCAAAACCCGTGAGGATCGCATCCTTTATACTCATAGGCTCAAGAGCGCCGCCGGAAACATAGACGCCTTCAACATCCGTTCTTAATGGCGCTTCCTCCTTTACAAACCCGAACCCATTGAGGGAAAATCCGAACAATTTGCTCAAGGGTACAAGCTGTGGGTTGGGGCGTAGCCCGATGGAAAGGACCACATAGTCAAAGCGCTCTTCCTTAAGCTCTCCACCAGTAAAATACCTTACACTCACTCCTTTCTCGTCCTCTTCAAAATACCGCGAATTGGCCCGTACAAAAGTAACACCTGCATCCCTAAATGCCTTCTCCATATAAAATTCCTGTCCAAAAAACCGTAGGTCGTTATAAAAGACGGTAATTTCCGGCTTGGCCCTTTGCAGGGTCCATTTAATCTCCCGTATGGTGTAAGAACAGCAGACCGATGAACATAGAGGATACTCCTTGGAACGGGACCCGATGCAGAGCACGAATGCCACCTTTCCGAACTGCGCAGGTAACTCTTCATTTCTCTGGTCTATGAGTGCATCATATTCCAGGCTTGTAATGATTCTTTTCCCCTTTATTTCTTTCGGATCGAAGGGCGACAGACCCGTTGCAACGATTACCCTGTCTGCATAAATCGAGTTGCCGCTTTCGAGTTTCACCTCAAACATTCCATCTCTCTTCTCTACCCCGATGATTTTCCCGCCTTTGATAACAGTAAGTTTCGGATCATGACGAATCTCATCAAAAAACGTTTTAAAACCAACTCTGCAGTTTGCGATCTTTTCCATGAGGCCGCCGGGCTCAGCGGCACATTCGAGGATGGTAACGTTATGGTTTCCTTTAAGGGCAACCTTTGCAGCAGAAATACCGCTGATCCCACCACCTACGATAAGGATATTCATAACGTATTCGTTTCTCCCATAAGATAAAGCAGCATGTCGGTGAAGTAGAGTATCTTTCTGTTTTTCGAGAATGTTTTCAGCGCCATGTGGCATAAGGGGCAGAAAACTAGCAAATCCCCTCGTGTTTTATCCAGTATCAATGTAGAAAGCCTTTCGGTAGCCCATTTGTTGATAAAAAACTGATTTCCACCACAGCATCTGTCTTTTACCTTCTCGCCATCGACCTCGCCGCCAAAAAGTGTAATGACCTTCTCCATAATGTCCTTATTCTTGATTGCTGTCTCCTCCGGGCGTAACAATACGCATCCATAATAAGGTGTAAACAGCCTGCCTTTCAGATCACGTTTTGCCTGTATCGATGAAATATCAGAATATTCAAACATATCAAGCGGATGAAGTATAGAGACAGGTTTTCCTTCTTCTTTACTTGCTTCTTTCAAATTTTTGTAACAGGCAGGACAGGGCGCAACAATCTCATTACAAAAACCTTCCGCCTTCTTTAAATTCGATTTTGAAAACCCTACAAGCTCATTTCGATTGCCGTATTCGAAGGCGCCGCAACAATTCCAGTCAGGTATCTCTTTTAGGGTATGCCCCAGTTTTTTAAAAACTTTCTTCAATGTTACATCAAGTTTATGTGCTGATCCCGTAAGCGAACAACCCGGGTAGTACCCGTACTCCATGTTATCTCCTCTTTGTTTTGTGCGGCAGATGAAAACTTATATATTCCAGCCACTTAGGCATATATTGCATATATCCTTCTTTCAACATGAACGTTGCTGACATTAAAAACACATAAGGCTCATACACCCTTCCCCAGATGCTGATTGCGCCCTTGAAGGCCTTTTCGAATTGTGATTCGATACCGAGGTCTTCCCGCAAAGCCCTCACCACCTCCGGTATCCTTATCTTCCACGGGCATGCACTGGTACAGCGGTAGCAGTTTGTACAATAACGGACCAGGGGATTATCCTTTTCTATAGTGTTGCCAAGGAATAGCGAGGAGAGTAGCTCCTGCGGGTTTGTATTAATGGACAGGTCATTTACAGTGCACACGGAAGCACAGATTTTGCATCCAAGGCATACCGAAAAATCTTCCTTCTTATACCCGGCAAGTTCAATAATTTTTTCATTCTGCAATGCGCAATTTTTTTCAATCTTCTGCATTTTTCAGCTCATCCTCGAGAAATGTGAGATATGGTATACTTTCATCGAAACTCCTGCCCGACATATAGGAGAACATGCCCTGGAGCCTCTCGGATATGCCTTTGAAATATTTTGTGAGCGGAATGCCCTGGGGACACGCCTCTTCGCAGGCGCCGCACCCAACGCAGGTCTGCGAAACATGATACATCCGTATAAAGTGGAAGAGTTCTTTTCCCTGTGGTAATTGCACAGGACCTGACCGTAGTATTTTATTCAACAGGGCATCACCTTTGGGGAGATACTCGTCACCATTAAAAACACAGTCAATACAATAACATACAGGACACATATCCCTGCAGTTCATGCACATGGTGCACTTTGCGAAGTCTTTTGAAAATGTTTTCATATCGTTCTGGAACTGATCTTGTTTTTCGCTTCCACTCATGAGCATTTCCGTTCTGCTCTCTTCTGGTTCACCCTCTATAAGTGAAAGAAATGAATCGCCTTTTTCGGTGTAGGAGAACGCCCAGAAAAGACCGTCCCTGTCAATCCTGATGCCGGCATCTCCCACAACCCCTCTTCTTTCCCTGCATACCTTACATGCCCAGCGCATTGTATCGGTTTTTTTAAAATATTCCCTTAATTGATCTGCTTCTGCCGGTATATCATCGGTCTTGTCTTTTGAGGACAAGGCTCCAAAACAATCAATCGATACAGCGATAATATCTTCGCGCTCAATCTGATTTAACTTGATTAATTCTATATATGCCCTTATCTCACAAGGTCTCAGCATGAGAATAATCTTTGTCCCCTTCGAAAATAAACGGCGCAAATGTAATGCCCCGTTTGTGCTGAATATGGGATTCAAAAGTGAATAATGATCGAGATAATTTTTGAATGCCCGGAGGCTGACACCGTTTTCACCCTTTTCAAACCCCAGAACAAGGTGCTGATCATCTTTTAAAAAACGGTTAAGGGTATCTTCGATATTGCCATTTTTAATTTTTTTCCCTAACATTTTTCCTTTCCTTTATTTCGTTATACATGGTTGTCACCTTGTCGATAAAACGCCGTGCCTCGGCAGCGCTTACCCAGAAAAGCCGGAGTTTATCTTTCATGGAGAAGGCATCGAACATCTCTTTCAAGGCAGCAATCTTTCTCCGTGTAAAATAATTCCCTTTTATAAAATGGCAATCGCCCGGATGGCATCCGGCGACAAAAACCCCGTCCGCTCCTTCGAAGATTGCCTTGATAACAAAGGCAGGGTCAACCCTGCTTGAGCACGGTACCTGGATGAGCTTTACCCCTTCGGGATACTTCATCCTAAGACTCCCCGCCATCTCGGAAGCCTTAAAGGTGCAGTAGGAACAGGCAAACCCTATAATTTCCGGATTCTTTTCAGCTTTATCTTGTAACATATTACCTCCAGCACTTCAGCGAATAGTTGTTAGTGAATAGTGAATGGTAAAATAGAAATCTTTGGCTCTTTGTTTTTTGCTATTCACTATACACTATTCACCATACACTGTTTTTATATTGCCTCCAATAGCGCGCCGATCTCATCATCAATCATGCAATCTATATATCCTTTAAGACTAATCGCAGATGATGGACAGGTAGCATTGCAGAGTCCACATCCCATGCAGGCAGCCTCCTCTACATGGACGACCCTTTTTTCCTCATCATATTTGATCGCCTTTGCAACACAAGCCTGCTCGCACATCCTGCAGCCGCTGCACCTCTTCGGATCAACATATGAAATGAAGGGATCCACATAGGCATATCCGAGATTCAGGAATCCAAAAAGCTTCACTGCCGACGCCCTTCCGTGGTTGATCGATTCTTCAACATCCTTGGGACCCGAGCATGACCCTGCAATGAAGATCCCTTTCACCGCTGTGTCAAAGGGTCGGAGCTTAATATGGGCCTCCATGAAGAATTTATCTTTATCAAGGGTAATCTTGAGGAGCGATGCGATCAACTTGTTGTCCACAGGGGGAGACATACCGATGGAGAGCACAACAAGATCAAACTCCCTCTCAAAAGTCTCGCCAAAAAGCGTATCCTCTCCACGGATTACAATGCCTGTAGGTGACAGATTAATCTCTGCAACATTTGCCCGCGTAAAGAGTACCCCTTTTTCCTGCGTATCCTCAAAATACTCCTCTCCCCCGCGTGGATGGGCTCTCACGTCCATGTAAAAGGACTCCACGTAAGAATCTTTATATTTATCTTTCATTGCTTCCCCGACGCGTAACGCATTGATACAGCATACTCTTGAGCAGTAAGGTTTCCCTATCTGTTCATCACGCGATCCAACACAATGGAGTATGGCAACCCTTGGCTTCTCAGGAAGCTGCAAAGTGTCCGCATTGTGCTCGAACTCAAGGGTCGTGATTATTCTGTCATCCTTCCCATATTGCAATTCAGGTTTTATCCGGGGGTCAAAAGGTGAAAAACCTATGGCTATAATTACTCCGCCGGCGGTCAGTTTTTTCTCGCCTTCCGGGGTATCGAGTGTCACTTCATAGTTACCAAAAAAACCCTCAAAGCCACTGATGGTTGTTGAAGTGAATATCTCAACGTTTTCTCTCCCGGTCAATTCCTCGATCATTTCGTCGATAATACTTTTGCCGTCTTTTCCTGCGGGCCATATATTTTTGAGGGTCCTTACATGGCCGCCAAGTTCAGGTTCCTTTTCTACAAGATAGACCTGCATGCCCATCTTCGAGAGGAAGGCTGCTGCACTCAGACCCGAGACGCCACCTCCAATAATGAGAGCCGACCTTGTTACATCCACCCGCTTCTCTTCAAGAGGCACATAGTGTGCTGCAGAATAAAGTCCTGCCAGAATCAGTCTCTTTGCCTTTTCTGTGTTTTTTTCAACATCATCCCCGACCCAGGAACAATGTTCCCTGATACTGACCCTTCTCAAGAGAAATGGGTTGAGATTTGATTTTTTCAGGACATCCTTGAACATTTCTCCGTGGAGCGAAGGTGTGCAGGATGCGATGATTACGCGGTCAAGTCCTTTTTTTTCAATGCTCTCCCTTATCATGTCCTGGCCCGGTTCCGAGCACACAAAGACATAATCTTGTGAAACAGTTACATTGGGATATTTTTTGAAGTATTCACTCAACTTCTTCACATTAACGGTGTGCTTGATATTGTGACCGCAATGACAGATGAAAATTCCGGTCTTCATAACAGATACCCCGTGGCACGCAGTACAGGCTTTGCCAGTCTTTCATTATTCATCATTCACCATTCACTGGTTTATATACTCCATGCAGCTTGCTGCCGCTTCTCCGCCGGAGGCGACGGTATCAGGAATATCTTTTGGACCCGAGGCCATGCCGCACACAAAGATACCATCTACATTCGTCCGTGACGGAGTAATTGAATCCGCTCTAATGAAGCCGTATTCGTCTCTCTCTATAGACATGATATTACAGAGTTCTTCGGTCCCTTTGCGAGGTCTTACCCCTGTGGCAAGGATTACAACATCCACTTCGATATCGCGCATTTCACCGCTCAACATGTCCTCCACCCTGACCAACAATCCATTTTCGCCCTTTGTTATCTCTCCGGGAATCCCTCGTATATAAAAGGTTCCACTTTCCTGGGTACTCTTGTAAAACTCTTCGTAGCCCTTGCCATAAGCCCTTACGTCTATGTAAGATATGTAAATCTCAGCGCCTTTGATCCTGTCCTTCACGATACTGGCATGTTTTGCCGTATACATGCAGCATACCCTGGAACAGAACCGTGCACCGCTTTGCCTATCTCTCGATCCGACACATTGGATAAAATAGAATCGTTTCGGGACTTTTCCCTTTAATAAAATATCGCCGCCTGTCGGACCCGTGACCGAACAGATCCTCTCAAATTCTATTCCTGTTATCACTCCGTCCAGTGTGCCGTAACCGAATTCTCTTTTTTCGGTAGGGTCATAGAGGTCAAAGCCTGGTGCCAGGACGATGCTGTCAAATTCCATGTCCACAATCTCGTCTTTCATGTTGTAATCCACGGCTTTTACATCGCAGCGTCTCTCGCATTCTCCGCACTGAATGCATCCTTCTATCTTGCCTGCGAGGCACCTCGAAGCCTCGGACCGCGCCTGACTCTCAGTATAACCCGTTACCACCTCGCGGAAATCCTTCGTTCGCTCTTCCAGGGGCTCTTCCTGGGGCTTCAGCCGCCGCTCCTCACCATACTTCTCCTTGAGGACCTTTACTTCGTCGTGGGTAAACTTCTCGCCCGTCCTTTCCTTTTTTGACCAAAACATCCGGTCCTTCTGCCAGGTCTTCTCGGATACCACCATCTTGCTTCTCAAGAAAAGGTCTATTGAGCCTGCGACCCTTCTCCCTGCCGCGATTGCGTCAATGATGTAGGCCGGCTCGGTGACCACATCGCCTCCGGCAAAAATACCCTGTACGTTCGTGGCCAGAGTAGCGGGATCCACCTGGATCGTACCCGTCTTTATGACCTCAACGCCTAATTCGGTCACAAAACGAGTGTCAGGGACTTGCCCGACTGCACTGATCACCGCATCGACATCCATGGTAAACTCGGACCCCTTGATGGGGATAGGTCGGGCCCGGCCGCTTAGATCCGGCTTACCCAGCTCCATCTTCTGGCAGACCATTGACAGAAATCCGTCGCTTTTGGCAGTCACCCTCACCGGAGCCGTCAGAAATTGAATCACCGTTCCTTCTTTAAGCGCAGTCTCAACCTCTTCATGGCTTGCAGGCATCTCTGAGAGGGTCCGGCGATAGACGATGGTCACAGTCTCCGCACCAAGCCGCCTGGCGACCTGCGCGCAGTCCACAGCCGTATTTCCTCCGCCTATAACGGCGACCTTCTTACCTACCTGCACCGGTTCACCGGCATTCATCTTCCTCAGGAAGGTAATCCCGTCGTGAACCCCCGGCAGTTCTTCGCCTTCCATCCCGAGCGAGAGGCCCATATGAGCACCCACGGCGATGTAAGTCGCATCGTGTGATTTCGTTATCTCCGCGAGCGTAATGTCTTGCCCTACCCTTACCTCTGTTTTTATCTCCACACCATGTCTCTGTATATAGGCTATATCTCTGTTGATCGCCTCCCGTGGCAGACGGTATGCCGGAATGCCGTACCGCATCATTCCGCCCGCTTCGGCTAATGCCTCAAAAACGGTTACCGCGTGCCCTCTGAGTGCAAGCTCATAGGCGGCCGTAAGCCCCGAAGGCCCTGCACCGATCACTGCCACCTTCTTCCCTGTCTGCTGGATATCGGGTACTTCCAGCGTTGCCGGGTCCACCTGGTCTGCTGCAAACCGCTTCAACTCCCGGATCGCCATCGGGTCATCCAGTTCTCCCCGGCTGCACGCCTCCTCGCACGGGGCGTCGCAGACCCTTCCGCAGACCGAGGGGAAAGGGTTCACCTCCCTGATAAGCATGTATGCATCTGCAAACCTTCCCTCGCTGATATGTTTGAGGTATCCGAGCACATTGGTATGGATAGGGCAAGCATCAACACAAGCGGCCTTGCAGGGACGATCTTCGCACTTGTCAATGCTTGCCTTGTTGGGTATAGCCTGAGGGAAAGGGATATAGATTGCTTTTCTCGGACCGGTACCCATGTTGAACTCACTCTTCATTACCACAGGGCAGCCAGGGAAACAGGACCCGCAAGCATTGCATTTCTTAATGTCCACATACCGTGATTTTTTCAGAATTGTAACTTGAAATCTTTGCCCTGCTTTCTTTACCGCCATCGGTTTTGCCCATGAGAGAAGTTCTATGTTGTGATTGAGCGCTACTTCTACCATCTTGGGTGAAAGGGTACACGTGGAGCAGTCGAGTGTAGGAAAGGTTTTGTCGAGTTGGATCATCCTTCCGCCTATGGATGGGCCTTCTTCCAGCATTGTCACGCTGACCCCGCACGATGCAAGCTCAAGGGCTGCAGTGATACCTGCAATACCACCACCGACAACAAGTACATTCTTCACCTGAAAATTCCCCATGGTTTTAACGAAATTCTAAATTCCAAGCACGAAATACTAAATAAGCACAAATGTTCAAAACTCAAAATATTTTGGACATTGTAATTTCGAATTTGTTTGGAATTTCGATATTCGAAATTAGTATTTCGTACTATCATTTATCCCTTCAGCACCTCTAAAAGTTTATCCCTTACCTTGTGGATGTCTGCAATAATACCGAAATGTGCATACTGAAAAATGGGTGCTTCCGGGTCTTTATTCACCGCAATTATGCAATCTGAATCTTTCATACCTGCAATGTGCTGAAATGCACCGCTTATACCCATAGCGAGGTACACTTTAGGCTTGACTGTTTTTCCAGAAGTACCGACCTGTCTTGCCTTTGGAAGCCACATTTTATCAATTACCGGTCTTGAACCGGAAAGCGTTGCTTTCAAAAGATCTGCAAGTTTTTCATAGTCCGGTATTTCATCTTTGTTTCCAATCCCTCTGCCCACGGAAAGAAGGAATTCGGCCTTTGTAATATCGATCTCCGCCTTCTCTTCCTCCACATATTCCATGAAGTTTCTCCCTTCGGCAATAGGGAAGTCTTCAATTGTCTCAATAACCGGGGGCGTTGTCTTTTCAACGGCATACTCCTTAAAACTGCCACTCCTTACCGTGATGACAAAAGGCCCCTGCGCTGCTTTTCTAAACTCTCCGAAGATTTTATCAGAATAGTAACTTTTGAAAAAAACATCCCTCTCTTTGTCAAATCCATTCACGTCGGTGATAAGGGGCAGGTCGAAATACCCTGCCACATAAGATGCAAGCTCGGTCCCTGAAGATGAATGGGTAAAGACTATTACGTCAGGTTTTCCCTTGGAATCCATCATTGTTTTCACCACACCTACCATGTTTAAAGGGTTCAGAAATAGTGCTTCTTCAATTTTTACTTTGATGATGGTGTTAACCAACTTTTCGCCTGAAAACCCCCCCAAACCCTCTTTACCAAAGGGAGAAGAGGGGGGATTTTGATTCATTTCATTGTTGTTGTCAGTGACGAGAAGAGAAATATCTTTTTCCATAAGGGCACACAGACCTATGGCATCCAGGTTCCTCTCTTCAAATACACCACGTCTTACTTCTGCTACAACGAGTGCGTAACTCATTGGTACACCCCCTTTTCCTTCAGGATTCCAAGAAGTTCTTTGCATGCGCCTTCGAGCTCACCGGAGAGTATTGTTGCCCCTCCCTTCTTTGGCGGATATACCCATTTTACTGCCTCTATCTTGCTCACCATGTTTTCCTGATAATCTGCTGCCTTGAAGACCTTCCGCTCAACCTTTGAGGCCTTCCGTACTCCCATGATGGAAACGTACCTGGGTTCATTGATTCCTGTCTGAATTGAGATGACGCAAGGAAGTATGACCTTTACCCGCTCCTGGAGCCCACCTTCAAGCTCTCTTCTTGCTATCACGTGGTCACTTTCAAAGGCATCGATGCTAATAACCATGGACACGAAGGGAAGCCCCAGCTTGGCGGCGAGAATACCACCCACCGCGCCGAACTGATCGTCCTCGGACTGTACGCCCGTAAAAATCGCATCAAAAGGAACGCTTTCCTTCTTCAGGAAATTCTGTATCAAGGTTGCCCGTGCACCAGGATCGTGGAGAACATCTCCAGTCTCAATAAGGAAGCCATCCTTGGCACCCATGGCAATAGCTCTTCTCAAGACCTCGTCGGACTCAGCATCCCCGATGGAGACTGCTGTCACAGCTCCTCCCGTCTTTTCAACGATACGGACAGCCTCTTCAACTGAGTAGTTGTCCCAGTCATTTACCTTGAAGGGCACTTTAGATAGATCAACTGCCTTCCCTTCACCAGTAATGCGGAGTTCCTCTTCCTGTGTTGCAGGTACTCTTTTAGTAAAAACTATGAGATTCATCTTATAACACCTCCATCAAAATCTCGGATAGCTCTTTCACCGCTATCCCTTTTTCCGTTGCAGGGTCTTCAAGGGTCATAACGCAAAAAGGACAGCTCGTCGCAATCACTTCGGCCCCTTTGTCAACTGCCTCCTTGACTCGCACCTCGGCATTTCTCTGATATGTAGCCTCCACCTCAAAAAACATCCTTCCGCCACCGCCTTCGCAACACATCGAGTTATCTCTGGACCTCGAAAATTCCAGAGGCTCAAGACCCTCTATAGTATTGAGTATACTTCTTGGCTCATCAAAGATGCCATTTTGTTTCCCCAGGAAACAGGGATCATGGTAGATAACCTTTTTGTTGAACGACCCTTTTGGGATGATAGAGCCTTCTTTGATCATTGCCGCTAAGACCTCCGTGTAATGTACAATCTTAATACCCAGGTCGCCATACTCCTTCTTGAGTGCATTCATGCAATGGGGGGAGAGCGCGATAATCTCCTGAATGCCATATTCTTCAAAATTCGTCTTATTTTCTTCCTTCAGTTCATCGAAAAGACCTACCTCCCCTATTCTCCTTATCTCATTGCCGCAACAAGCCTCTTCTTCACCGAGCACACCGAATTCTATACCGCCCTTATTAAGTATCTTCGCCACGTTTTGCGGTATAACCATACACCGGGGATCATAGGCCTGGATGCAGCACGTAAAAAGCAACCTCTTCGATTCAGTTTCGCTTACATGGAGAACTTCAATATCGAGCTTTTCAAACCATGCCCCTCGCTTTGCTCGCGAACGACCCCACGGGTTCTTCTGAACAAATGTGTTCTCAAGGGCTTTCTGGATAGCCACAGGGATCGCTCCGTTTTCCACTAAAGCAGACCTCATTTCGATGATCACTTCGGAAGGCTTTACATCCCGTGGACATCTGAGGGTACAGGCACCGCATGACGTGCAGTACCAAGGAATTGATTCCTCGACCACGCTCTGGAATTGTTTTTTTCTCATGAGCATGCGGATATTGAAGGGGGTTCTCCCTGCTTCAGGACAACTTCCTGTACATTTCCCGCATTGGATACAGGTTAATACCCTGGTCTGGGTCTGCTGGGTCTGTGTCACCGTATATGTGCACCTCGTAAAAAACCTTTACTTAATTGGCATTTTGCTAAATCATTCACTATATTGACCATGTTCCATCCTGCTCAGAACAATTTATATACCATGTTTTGTTAAGAAAAATCTTAATAAAAACAAGCTAATTTCTCAAAATACAAATCTGTTCTGTTACAGTATGTGTATCTTTTTGATACAACTGATCCCTTTTAGTACATTGCATACCCCGTTTCCATACTAACCGTTTGGTTAGTTTATAAACCATGAGAAAAAACTTGTCAAGAAAATTTTCAAGATTCTTGAAAACTATTCTTTATTCTCATTTTCATACAATTAAATCAAATGTTCACGCTAATCTCTGGAGTTGCCCTGGAATTGACCCTATCAATTACTACAAGCTTCCTTTGATTTATGCTGGCGAGTTCCATAAGTAAACGCACCACTTTGGGTACAATAGAGATAGGAGGTATCCAGAGTGGGAAGGAAACACAGTCACTTGAGCATAGAAGAAAGGGAAATGATAGGCATTATGCTGGCGCAGGGTGAAAGCCAACGGGAAATTGGACGCCGGCTTGGCCGACACCATACCACAATAAGCCGCGAACTTGAGCATAATGCACCGCCTGTATATAAGGGGTATTACCTGGCGCATAAGGCACATGAACGGGCGATAAAGCGAAGGATTGAATCTCACCAGCGGCCCCGGCTAAAGAATCAGCAAATAAAAGAATACGTGGTCAGCAAGCTGAAAGACGGCTGGTCGCCGGAGCAAATAGCCGGACGGATTGCTTTGGAGTATCCAGGGTTTCACCTTGGCTATGAAGCGATCTATCAGTATGTCTATCGGGAAGCCCCGGAAATGATCAGATGCCTGGCCAGGGGACATCGCAAAAGATACCAGCGAGGTCATAGCCGGAAACATCGGCAAAGTCATATCCCGGGGAGGATTTCTCTTGCTTAAGCGACCCAAAGAAGCAGAGGAAAGGAAAGTAGTTGGTCATTGGGAAGGGGATACGGTCGTTTCCAGAAAAAGTCTTGCAGCCTTGCAGGTTCTGGTAGAAAGAAAGAGCCGGTATGTGCAGCTAACAAAGTTACGTCGCAAAACCGCCGGTAAAATGAAAAGCGCTGTTATTCTCCGGTTAAGTACTCTGCCGGCAGGTGCTCGAAAAACTCTCACGCTGGATAACGGATCAGAAAACACAGAACATCGTGAGATTACGCGTGTCCTTGGAACAAAGACATATTTTTGCGCCCCTTTTCACAGCTGGGAGAAAGGAACAGTTGAAAACTCTATTGGTTTGGTCAGGCGATTCTTTCCCAAGAAGACCGATTTCTCGATCGTGAGCGACTATCAGGTAAAGAAGGTCGAAACATTGCTTAACAATCGGCCAAGAAAATGTTTAAATTATGCTACGCCTTTTGAAGCCTTAGGTGGTGCGATTGCCGGTGGAATGTAGT
>CAIJOT010000102.1 GCA_903822335.1 uncultured delta proteobacterium | reverse complement strand
TGGAAAAGTGATTGTCTGCGCGATTATGAGAAAACTGGTTCACGTTATCTTTGGAGTCCTGAAATCCGGGAAAAAATATGACCCAAATTATAAGCCAGTTTCCGCTTGACAAGAACGGTATCTACAAAGCAAAAGGTATGGTAATTGAAATATTATGAAGATTTGCATTTGGAATGATTGACCCAGAACTATACCGAGTACCGAGATCATCCGTGCAGTTGGCTACAGCTTCTGGTTCATCAAGATCATGCGGTAGGTTAAGCCATTCTGGGAAAATGGTTATCAAATTTATTGACTTCAGGAAGCAGCTATTTTTCTGTTAACCGGAGAGATAGTCTTTTGATTCATCGAATGTTTCTGTTGAAAGTGAGAAAAATTACAAAGATTACGGTCTAATACTGTTATAGAGCTTAAAACTGAAGGTATTCTTCACCTTTGAAATGAGACTTCTTTTAAGACATCTATATGATCGAGTGCCATACCTGCACCTCTTACCACTACAGAGAGGGGATCGTCCGCTACTGCAATGGGAAGCCCTGTCTCTTCTTTTATAAGAAGGTCGAGATTTGTCAAAAGAGCTCCACCTCCGGTTAAGACAATGCCTCTTTCAACAATATCTCCGGCTAATTCCGGGGGGGCATTCTCCAGAACATTTTTTATTGTAGCTATAATAATATTTACCGGTTCCATAATGGCTTCCCTTACCTCTTCGGAATTAATCTCGACTATCGTCGGAATACCCCGTATAAGGCTCCTTCCTTTGACGTCGAGTGCCCGCAACTCTCGATCCGGGTAAGCGCACCCGATGGTCATTTTTATGATTTCCGCTGATCGTTCCCCTATAAGAAGGCTGTATTTTCTCTTCATATACTGGATGATTTCATCGTCCATTCTGTCACCGGCAATCCTCACAGACTTTGAGTAGACAATGTTCCCCAGGGATATTATGGCAACCTCAGTGGTTCCACCGCCGATGTCTACAACCATAGAGCTTATCGGTTCCATTACAGGTAATCCAGCGCCAATGGCTGCTGCCATAGGCTCTTCAATGAAATACATCTCTCTGGCGCCTGCCGATTCTACAGTCTCTCTGACGGCGCGTCTTTCCACCTGCGTAATGCCGGACGGTATGCAGACTATAATCCGCGGGCGGACCAATGCCCTGCGATTGTGAACGCGATGAATGAAATGCTTCAACATGGCTTCAGTAATGTCAAAATCAGCAATTACGCCTTCCCTCATGGGTCTGATAGCCACGATATTGCCGGGGGTTCGTCCCAGCATTTTCTTTGCTTCCAGGCCGACAGCAAGGACCTTCTTCGTTCCCCGCGAATCCTTCGAAACGGCGACCACGGAAGGTTCATTCAACACAATCCCTTTACCCTTCATATAGACCAGTGTGTTGGCTGTCCCGAGGTCTATGGCGAGGTCATTGGAAAATTTTCCTAAAATATAATCAAACAGCAAAACTTCTCCTCCTTACTTTTATATTAACTGCCATTCATGGTGTACATCACTTTACCATGAAGAAGAAATCAGAGCACATTAAATTTTCAAAACAAAAGACAGGGTTATATTGGCTGCCTTTTTGTTTACCTCAACACAGATTACTGACTGCAATGTCGTATAGACGAATTGAATTAGAAAAAAACATTATAAGAAGGGAGAGATAAAAAAAGGGTGCAGCATTACAGGAAGCTATACGTACTATAATCTGATGTTCTTATTGATGTCAATGAGTTAGAAATTCATAAGGCGTTATGGTTCGCAG
>CAIJOT010000101.1 GCA_903822335.1 uncultured delta proteobacterium | reverse complement strand
CAAAGAACATCTTTGCTGAAGGGCGATATCGAGTACGGGTTGGGGGGCCACCCATGTCGTACCTCCATGTGTACCCGGCTGAGGGATGAACGTTCCCAAAGGGACAATGTGTGCTGTCTGAGGAGGAACGACGAGTTCACACATTGAGTGTTGCCGGATCATTATAGTGGGTAATCCGCACGGAGCTTAAGCACGAAGGAAACGGTGTTCTCGAGAGGGAATCTATTTGGGCAACAGGCTGTCATGTGCTAACGAGCTGAACACCTAAAATTATCCGAGCCTCTTCTTAAATCTGAGGGCACTGAGCATAAGAATCACCACACCAAGCACCAGGAGGACAACAATCTGGGGCCAGAGTATGCTTATGCCGACACCCTTCAGGAATATCCCTCTTATGATAATGAGGAAGTATCGTAACGGGTTTAAATAGGTTATATACTGGAATACCTCGGGCATGGTTTCTATGGGAGTAGCAAACCCTGACAGGAGTATTGCGGGCATAAAGAAAAAGAATGTTCCCATGAGAGCCTGTTGTTGTGTTTTTGATATGGTAGAGATAAAAAGTCCTATCCCTAACACAGACAAAAGGTATACACCTGTACACAAAGTGAGAAGGAAAAGCGCTCCCTTTATGGGCACCCCAAACCAGAATACCCCGAACACTGTGACAAGTGCCATATCAAAAAAGCCTATAGCAGCGGCAGGAATTGTCTTTCCCAGCATCAACTCTATCGGTCTGATTGGTGTGACCATGAGCTGCTCCATGGTGCCTATCTCCCGTTCCCGAACCACTGACATAGAGGTAAGCAGAAGACACGTGAGCATAATGATTGAGGCGATGACTCCCGGCACATTATAATTTTTGCTCCGGAGGTCCGGGTTGTACCAAACCCTCGGGCGAAAATCAATCGTTGAGAGTGCTGCTTTCCCGGGTTTTAATGACATATCCCTTCCGTATTGCGCAATCACCGCATTCACATAACCCATGGCAATAAGTGCAGTATTTGAGTCTGTGCCATCCACAATCACCTGAATCTCTGTGGGTATACCCTTTCTCAGGTCTTTCCCGAATCCCCTGTTAACCTGTATCGCACAGAGAACCTCCCCTTTATCCAGCAGGTCTCTGATTTCTCCTGGAGAGTGTGGAGTATGCCTGATGGTAAAATACCCTGATGATTCAAGTCTCCTTGCAATCTCCCTGCTCTCATAGGATTTATCAAGGTCATAGAATGCCGTGGATACGTTGTTTACATCCATGGTGGCTACATAGCCAAACATGATAAGCTGAATGAGGGGCGTAACAAACAGGAAAAACGCTGTCCTTTTGTCTCTGAATGCTTGTATAAACCCCTTAATTACCAGATGTTTCACACGCTCAAACATTGTCAGTCAATCCTCTTCTTGAACTTTTTATTTGCCACCGTAAAGACAACTACCGCAAAGACTATGAGAAGAATTGCCTCTGTCATGAGAAATCTCAACGTGCTCCCTTTCAGGAATATTCCTTTCAGTATCGTCACGTAGTACCGTGCCGGAACAAAGTAAGTAACTATCTGTAGCGGCTTTGGTATATTCGATATGCTAAATATGAAACCTGAAAGCAAAAAAGCAGGGAGAAAGGAACTGAGCATTGCCATCTGACTCGCCACAAGCTGGGTTCTTGCAACAATTGAGATAAGGATGCCCGAACTCAAACCGCCAAAAAGGAAAATACTTGAAAGCAACAACATGAGCGGGATACTCCCCCGCAGGGGAACTTGAAATAAAAGGGTGCTCATGAGAATAGAGAGAATGGTATCAACAAAACCGATTAAAAAATAGGGGATGAGCTTCCCGATAATCAGTTCAGGGGTTTTCACAGGGGTAGATATTAACTGCTCCATGGTGCCACGATCCCACTCCTTTGCGATGGTAAGAGAAGTGAGGAGAGCAATGATCACAGCCATCATCACCGCAACAATACCGGGAACAATAAAGTTCCTTGACCTTAATTCCGTGTTGTACCAGACCCGGCTGCGGGACTCTATAAGAGGCTTCACGTGACTTCCCTTGATTCTCTGCACAAAACGATCCGAGATTACCGCTATGTACCCCTGTGCTATGCTTGCTGTGTTTGAATCAGCCCCATCGAGAATTATCTCAATCCTGGCATTCCTCGCTGCCCTTATATCTTTCGAAAAATCTGTGTGTATTACTAAGGCAACCTTTGCCTTGCCCGAATCAAGGTATCCATCTATGTCTTTATAATTATCAAGGTAGGAAATTATGCGAAAATAGCCCGATGCTTTGAACTCAGAAACAAGTTCCCTGCTCAGGCTGCTTTTGTCCATGTCGAACACGATGGTGGCGATTTTGTCAATGTCAAAGGTGATTGCATAGCCATAGATAAAGAGGAGCATTGCAGGCATCAGAAAAGCCATTGCAAGGCTGAAGGGGTCTCGCCATATCTGTATTAACTCTTTTTTCGCTATGGCTTTTATGCGTAATAATCGCATTATGAGACCTCTATCAATGTGACAAACACATCCTCGAGGGATGGTATAATACGCTCAATCCTGTTCACCACCATACCTGATTCCTTCAGCAGCTTTTCGATCCGTGGAATGGCCATTTCCACATTTTCTATCGTTACATGGAGGGTACTCCCAAAGATAGCCGTGTCAATACTATTCCCCGATAATACCTCCATGGCCTCCACCACTCTATCAACCTCTATCTCCAGGACATCACGTTGCATATATTTCTGCCTCAACTCATTTGGCGTGCCTTCAGCAATAATCTTACCCCTGTAAATGAGTGCGAGCCTGTCACAGTAATCAGCCTCATCCATATAGTGGGTTGTCACAAAGACGGTAGTCCCTGCCTCAGACATTTCACCGATGAGGTGCCAGAAATTCCGTCTCGAAACCGGATCCACGCCGGAGGTGGGTTCATCCAGAAATAATATCGGCGGCTCATGAAGGATGGCACAACCGAGGGCAAGCCTCTGTTTAAAACCTCCTGCAAGGGTTTTTGTGATAGCGCTTCTTCTATCCTTTAAGTCTGCCATCTCCAGAATCCACTCTTTCCGCTCGTTCTTCTTCTCTTTTGGCACATTATAGACACCGCCAAAAAACGTTATATTCTCCTCCACAGTAAGGTCATCATAGAGGGAAAATCTCTGGGACATATAACCGATAATCTTCTTAATTTCCTCGGACTGTTTGATAATATCATATCCTCCTACTGTGCCGGCACCGCCTGTTGGCATCAGGAGGCCGCAGAGCATCCTTATTGTTGTTGATTTCCCGGCACCATTGGGCCCGAGAAAACCGAATATTTCACCCTTCTTCACATTCAGGCTTATATTGTCAACAGCAACAAATTCCCCGAAGGTCCGCCTCAGGTCTTTCACAGTCACCGCAATGTTATTTGAGTTCATCCTTTTCCCAATAAGCGTTTAGCAGATAGTGGATAGGAAAAGTCACACACAACCTCTGTGCTAAACGCTCTACGTTCCACGCGAATGTTCAGCTTCACGCTGAACCCTTCACCATCGCGATAAACACATCCTCGAGGGAAGGGACTATCTCTCGCTGCCCCTGTATTTCTATCCCTCTCAAATTGCACTCCTTGATGATTTTCCCCATAGTCTCTCTATCCTCAACCGCTATATGTAATCTGTCGCCATACATGCTCACACTATACACGCCTTCCACTTTGCTTATAATATCCCGTGCAATTCGGGTATCGGGAGACGAGATTTCTATCATTGGCATTTTCATGGTTTTTTTAACCCTTGCAGGTTCGTCAATGATTAACATGGTCCCCCTGTGTATGAGACCAATCCTTGTACAACGCTCTGCTTCGTCGAGATATGAAGTAGAAATAAAGATCGTTATTTCTTCTCTAAGAAGACCATAGAGAATCTTCCAGAAGTCCCTCCGTGACACGGGATCAACACCACAGGTGGGTTCATCAAGAAACAGTACCTCAGGTGTGTGGATTAAGGTGCAAGCAAGCCCGAGCTTCTGCTTCATACCACCTGAGAGATTTCCTGCAAGCCTGTCTTTAAAAGGTGCGAGGTTACTAAAACCAAGAAGCCTCTCTATGCGTTGCGGGCGTTCTTTTTTTGTTACATTGTAAAGGTCTGCGTAGAAGTGGATATTTTCCATAACGGTTAAGTCCTCATAAAGACCAAACCTCTGGGACATATAACCAATCTTCTCTTTAATTCTCTCACCTTCATGGAGGATGGAATATCCTGCAATCCATGCCTCACCTGATGTCGGTTCCATTATAGCAGTAAGAAGCCGCATGATTGTGGTCTTGCCCGCACCATCAGGCCCTACAATACCAAATAGTTCCCCCTTTCTCACCTCAATATTGAGTTTATCCACCGCAGTGTTTTCGCCAAAGGCTTTCGTCAGGTTCGAAGTCTTTATTGTAATAGCATCATCCATCATAATTCTTTAGAAGGCAGTAATCAGAAGCCAGAATTCAGCATAAAAGATTCGAATCCCTTCTGACTCCTGTCTCCTGACTCCTGTCTCCTGTCTTCTGCCTTCTTCACTTGAGTAAAATCCTCACATCCGCCGGCATACCTGGTTTCAGTTCGTCATTCATGTTCTTCACACGCACCTTTATACCAAAGACAAGCTTCACCCTTTCTTCCTGTGTCTGGACAGTTTTTGGTGTAAATTCTGCTTCAGAGGAGATGTATGTCACTATACCTTCGTATGCCTTCCCCTTGTATGAATCAACTGTTATCTTTGCCTTTTGACCAAGCTTTACAAGGCCAAGCTTATCCTCCTTCACATATACCTTTATCCATGGATTCTCAAGATCACCAATCGTATATACAGGAATTCCCTGCCCGACAGTTTCCCCGAGCTCAATATTTTTCCTCAATATCACGCCTGTTATGGAAGCAAAAATCACGGTATCTTTATACCTCTCTTCAGATGTGCTGAGTGTTGCCCTTGCCTGTTCCACACGATGTTCTGCCATTTTTATATCCTCTTTCCTCGGCCCTTCTTTTACAAGGCTCAGCGACTCAAGGGCACTCTTATGCTGTGCCGTTCGCGTATCGTAGGCGCTTTTTGCTGCATCAAACTGGGAAGCCGATATCGCACCATTCTGGTATAGTTTGTCTGCCCTCTCGTAGTCTTTTTTCGCTCTAATAAGTTCGGCTTCCTGAGCACTCACGTTTGCCTTTGCCTGTTCAATCTCCTGCAACCTCGATCCGGTTCTTAATTCTGAAAGCCTTGTGAGAGCCTCCTGCAACAATGCCCTGTTCTGCGAAACGATGCTTGCCATTTCGGCATTATCAAGTCCGGCAAGGGTATCACCTGCTTTGACCTTCTGTCCCTCATCCACAAGGAGTTCCACTACCCTCCCCGGGACCTTGAATCCTATATTTGCCTCTGTCACCTCAACATTGCCTGAGAGCAACATTACACCCTCATCCTGTTTGTTGTGGAAGTGGTTGATCAAAAAAGCAGCGACCCCTATTACTATGACAATTCCTATAATGATGAACTTCTTCTTTTTCATTTTATACCCCCTGTCAGCTTCGCTGGAGTTACGAGTTCACAGTTGAGAAACAAAAAGTTTGTCCGGTTCATTTCTTTCCCTGTTTGTCTCTGAATCTTATGAGTCCTCTGTCGAAAAAAGGTACGGCACATTCCCTGTTTTGTGGTTATCACCATTAGCCCTTTACGGTTTAGAGGATAGAATAATTTAAGAATTCTTCTGCTTGGCCCTTTTATGCTCATACATCAACAAATCTGCCTTTGACATAAGTTCATCAATGGAAATGGGATCTGCGGGGTCATAGTATGATATACCTATACTCAATGAGAGTTTGTAAAGACAGCTTTGTGCATTATGGATGTCGAGCTGGTTTTGTAAACGACTTTTTATCAATTCCGGTGTCATTTCGGTAGTATCAAAGGCAAAGATTGCAAACTCATCTCCTCCGATACGTCCTATGATATCTGATTCCCTGAATGTCTCGTTTAGCACAGCTGCACTGTTGATCAGTGCCCTATCCCCTTCCCGATGACCAAATGTATCGTTGATCCACTTCATATCATCTATATCAATAAAGAACAACATCATCCTGCTCTTTATACGCTGGGCCACCTTCATTTGCTGATCAGCCAAGGTAAAAAACCCTCTCCTGTTATACAGGCTTGTGAGTTCATCGTTGAAAGACATGAAATGAAGTTTATCCTCCATTTTCTTCCGTTCGGTAACATCCCTAAGATACACAAGAGAAACAACCCCCCCACGATACGTCGTTTTTGCCGCAGAAACCTCAATATTAATTGTTATCCCATCTTTTCTGATGCCCTTGAATTCGTAACTGTTTGGGACTGTTTCTCCCCTTTGTCTCCTTCTATTGATCTCGTTGACTCGTTCTCTGTCATCAGGATGAATAATTATGGATATTGGTCTTCCTATAACCTCTTCGGGTCGGTCATAACCAAAGATTTCAACAAACTTTTGGTTCACATAGAGATGATCACCTTCACGCACAATAGCAACCCCATCATTCGAATATTCAATGGCTGTACGGTAGCGCTCTTCCGATTCTTTTAATAAAGTTTCTGCCTGCTTGCGTTGTGTCATATCAAGCAATGTTACAATTGACCTGCTATCATCTAATAATGCGGGCCTAAAGTAAATCTCTTTCACATCCCCATTCTTGCACATTACACTGAATGTCCTATCTGCATCCTTTTGGACAATTTCACGCTTCCAGTGATCGGTGACCATATGCCGGTATTCCAGATCCGGATATGCCTTTTTAAACCAATCCCTTTCCGTAGGAATATCGTTTATAGAATAACCTGTAATATTTGTAAACTCCGGATTAAGAAAGAGATAATTGCCATCCTTGTCAATCAAGGCAACACCATAGGGAGCCTTTTGAAGAATAGAGTAGAAGGTTTCCTTACGTGTACTACTAAGCTTCTCCAATTCTGCAAGGTGTTGATATGCTTCTATTAATTCTTTTACCAGTTGTTCTTTCGTCATCTCTTCATATTTCATAACCTACGGAACTCCTTCGCTTCTTACATCCGTCTGCACATCATCTGACATCCATCTTTTTTTAACACATTTATATACATTAGCCTTGATGCACAGGGTCTCGGCTGACAAAGAACATGAGAATAGATGCTAACAATGCTAACACAATGGCTATTATAAAAGGAATTAAAAATGATCCTGTTACATCCCTTATGTGACCCGCTACTCTGTTGGCAATAATGGCTCCTATGCCGTAAAACGCGGTAAGGGCACCTATTACAGTTCCCATAATTTCTTTCCGGAAATAATCCCCTCCGATCGCACCATACATAGGAAAAGTCGCCCCGTAAAAAGCACCAATAGCGCCAATACTCACAAACAGCGCCAAGGTGTTTGCCCCTGAAAACACAATACTCAATATACATAATGATATAAAGAAGTTTGACAGCAATATTGTCCAGCGCCGTCCAATGTAATCAGATATAAATGATATGGTGAGAACACCAATTATTTGACCCAACCCATGAATCGTTGCAAGTGATGAAGCCTTACTATACGGAAATCCCAGATTGTACCTCGCATAATCAACCATAAAGGTGGTTATTATATAGAGGGCTCCAGCAATGAGAAAATAAGAAAAACCTATTACCCAGAAACGGGGTGCGCTAAGGATTTCGCCGTAACTTGTCTTTGGTTTCTGGCTTGAAGGAGCTTGCTGTGGAACTGGTTCAATGTTAGGTGGTGTGCCCCATGGTAAGAGTTTCATGTCTTCTGGCTTGCTTCGGAGCAATAATGCGTTAATAAAAACCATTATAAGCGCTGCTATGCCTAAAAAAGACCAGCAGTACTGCCAGTTCCAGCGTTCCACAATAACAGGGAATAATTTCCCCATAGAAGCAAAACCAAGACCAAAACCTGTTGATAGGATACCGAGGGCCATCCCCCTTCTTTTTATGTGAAACCATCTCTGGACAAGGGTGATGACGGGCGTCCACATTGATGCAGCTCCTATGCCAACTATGGCATAAAATCCACATGCCTGCCAGAAATTTTGCACTGTACCCATAAGGAGGGTGCCTGCCCCAAGGAGAATACCGAATAATGAAATTATCCTTCTTGCCCCAAGACGGTCTGTGAGATAACCAGTAAATGGTGAAAAACAGATGTAAGCAAAAAGATAGGCATTGAATATGTCTCCTCCCTGCCTTCTGTTTAGCCCCAT
>CAIJOT010000100.1 GCA_903822335.1 uncultured delta proteobacterium | reverse complement strand
TATACTTTCTTCGATCTTTTCAATATCAACCTTTACGCCACACCATCTTTCATACCTTTTTAAAGGGCCCTTGACATCCATGGCGATATAATCTATAAGCCCCTCATTTGCAAGCATCTTCAATACAGAAGGTGACGATCCGTTTGAATCAAGCTTCACAAGTATTCCTTCCTTTTTTATCTCCTTTATTGCCTCCAAAAGACTGTCATGGATAGTTGGTTCTCCGCCTGTAATGACTACCCTGTCAACCCAATCTCTATATTTCTTCAGGGTAGGGATTATGTAATCCAATGGTATGTTCTCCATCTCGTTGTGATGAAGTACAAGATTGCTATTATGGCAGAAGGGGCACCTGAAGTTACATCCTCCAGAGAATACCACCGAGGAAAGGCACCCTTTCCAGTCAATAAAGCTTGTTTCTATAAAACCCTTTATGGGAAAACTACCCTCTTTGCACAGCACTTAAGACCTCTTCTATTTTCGGGACATTCCCCCTCCACTCTCCAAGCCCGTTCTCCATCTCATCTTCCACAACAACAGTGGGAAGTGCCATCACACGATAAAATGTTGCCTCCGCAAGTCCTTCTGCTGTTCCGGTATTGTATGAGAGCACACCTATGTTCTTTTCTTTGAGGTTGTCTCCTAACCTTTTTGCCATGGGGCACATTGGACAATCATCTTTATAAAAAATCTTCACTATACCCATATCTCCTCCTGAGTGTAAGCATTCAGCAGGCCGTAGCCAGAATTTTCTTCTGATTTCTGGATTCTGACTCCTGCTCTTTCAATCATTGATTCACCACTTTCCTTTCATTCACAAAAAATTCCCCGTTTCTATGCCTGTCTTTTAACTCTCCAAGTTTTCCTTTATTCCAGCTCGAAACCTTTGTAAAATATCCTGTAATCCTTGTAATACCATCGACTTCCGTGGAACCGCAGAACGAACATTTGTCTGTGAGCCCTCTGCCTGTCTTGTGACACTTGTTGCAAGTGGTAAATTCAGGGGAAAAAGCAATCTGATCGTTCGTTGTGTATTTGAAGGTTTTAATCACAAAATCAGATATTGCTTCCTTGGAAGGTTGAGATTCTCCCAGCCAGACATGGGATATAGAGCCGGCTTCAATTAATGGATGGAATATACCTTCATTCGTAACCCTTTCAATGGGATTCATGGGATGCTTTACGTTCATATGGGTCGAATTTGTATAATATATCTCTCCCGAAGCAATATCACCTTTCACAACCCTTCCTGATGCAGGAGAAAAGTATCGTAAATCAAGTCGTGCAAATCGATAACTTGTACTCTCTGCAGGGGTTTGTTCAAGGAGGATCCTGATCCCTTCCTGTCGTTTCATCTTATCTGCGAGGAGGTTCATATGGGCAATCACCTTGAGACCGAATTTCAGAGACTTTTTCGACTCATGCAGCTCCTCGCCTATATGGATTTGAACCATCTCATTCAGACCAACCATACCGATAAGGTGTGAAGCGAGGTTGAATCTCAAATAGGGCATTCCGTCTCTATTCATAGTAAGGAGAGCAAGCGGCCCATCCTCTCCCAAGGAAAGTAGCCTCTCTAAAAAGCCCCTCTTCTCTTTATGAGCTTTCACTGCAAGGACAAACCTTTCAGTGATAAGGTTGAAAAGTTTGGTATCATCACCTTTTGCGATATAGGCGATTCTTGGCAGGTTTAAAGAGACATTCTGGAGCGCACAGTACCTCATCCTCCATGGTTCTTTCGCATCGAGCAGGTCATGCTCTTCGAGCTTGAAGCTTAAGCGGCAACATTCAGAAATTTTCGCTGTATCGCCCCTGTCGAATACATAGTATGTGTTACCTTTGTCTGCTGCCACATCAGAGATATGGTTGAGAAAATCCATATGCCCCGGTGTATTGAAAAATTTCTCAGTGATGTGAACAATAGGTTTTGGGAAGAAGAAGGGTCTTCCTGCACCGTCTCCCTCCTTGAAAACTTCAAACAGCTTCCAGGCAAATCTCTGGGCTTCCTTTTCATACTCACCATATATCTTACCAGTAAACTTTCCTCCAGGTCCGATTGCAGGGACATCCACGAAGTGTTTTGGGACTTCCCAGTATATGTTAATATCAGAGAATATAGCCTGACCGCCCCTTGCAACCGCCTGTTGGGAAAATTCAAATATCAGCATCTGCGCAAGCTGCTTCACTTCTGTGTCAGTCATGCCTTCAATGTATGGGGCAAAGAATAAGTTGATTGCATCCCATCCTATTGCGCCTGCAAAGTTGCTCTGTAGCGCTGCAGAAAATTTGATAAGATGGGCGAGCAGGACCTCGGGTTGCTTCGCAGGTTTTGCCATTGAGAGGGAATGGGGTAAGTCGAGCCCGAACTTTTTGATGTATTCTAAGGATTGCCCACTGCAGTATGGTCTGTCTATAAAACCGAGGTCATGGAGATGAATATCGCCGTTCATGTGGGCATCCGCTACATCCTGAGAGAAGACAGAAAGGAGCGCATATTCCTTTTTTATTCTTTCAGCGAGGGTCAGGTTCGTTGCTTCAGGGCCATGAGGGACATTCGCATTTTCTTTATTTGGGTGGAGGATCAGGTTATCTACATCATAGATAGGCATACCAAGCCTTGTGTGCATCCTCCTTGCACTTTCAAGCCCCCTTTCAATAAGCTTTGCATTGACAAGTTCCCTGATAAGAGGGGCAGTTACTACCTTTACCCCTGATTTCCTTATCATCTGTTCTGCTTCCTTACTTATTTCATTTGCTGTATCCTGGTCTATTAATGTTTCCCTTATCAGGGCTTCTACAATTTTTGACCTATCCCAATCTGATATGGTCTCTTCTGAAGTTCTTACGAAAAGATTTAAGTCCGTTGTTTCCATTTAACCCCCCCATATTTAGTAGGATTACTAAATGTATATACTATATTTAGTGGTTTGGTATGTCAAGAAGATTTTTAATTTGTGAAAAAATATATTAGCTATTAATAGTCATTGAACAATTATGAGTCAAAATCCATAACAAAAACTCGCAAATATTCAATCATTCTTCCTTCTGGCCCCTTCCTTCTGCCTCCTATGCATTCACATTATTTCACATAAAATTTTCTGATGGTTTCAGCTATAGTGGAAGAAAGTAAACCGCCACCAACCATAAGAAGAATGATACCAAAGATCAATGAACCAAAAGATACTTCTCCTCTAAATACATACACGTCTCGAATAAATAGTATACCAAACACTATCATGGTAACCGAAAGGGTGAAAAAAACTCCGAATGCAAACCAAGACCATATTCTGTTCATGTCATTCTCCTAAACATTTTGTGTCCTGAGAGAGCTTGCTGCCTCTTCCGGTGTAATCGATACCACATAAAATTGATCTTCTCTCTTGTATTTGGAAGACCTGAAGTCTCTCGGGAGAATCTCTATATGCCAGTGAAAATATGCCTTAACCGGCAGATCTTCATCATGGGTGTTTGCCTTAAAATGATTCGGGGATGTGTGAATTATAATGGTGTATGCATTTGTTAACTTCTCAATCCTCTTCAGGAGATCCAGCAATATATCAATGAATTCGTATGTGTTCCCCTCATCCTGGAGATTTTCAAAGCTTTCCTGATGGAATCTTGGGAGAATCCATACTTCAAAAGGAAACCTTGATGCGAAAGGACAGATTGCTACAAAGCTTGCATTTATACTTACTACCCTCTTATTCTGTCTTATCTCCTGGTCCACTATGTCACAGAAAAGACATCGTTCCTTCTGCATATAATGTCTCTTTGCGTTTGAAAGCTCCAACTCAGTCCTCTGAGGCATCACTGGTGTTGCAACGATATGGGAATGGGGATGGAATATATACGAACCGGCAAGCTCTCCATGGTTCTTAAACAGCTGGATATACTTGAATCTCCTGTCCCTCTTCAAATCTAAAATTCTCTCCCTGTACATATCTAATACGAGGGAGAGCTCTCTATCCGTAAAGTTTGATATGGTTTTTGTATGAGATCTGTTTTCTACTATGATTTCGTGTGCCCCAACATTGCCCATCTTATCATAAAGCCCTTCTGCTTTTTTATTCTCACCAACTTCTATGAGAAAAATAGGATTTGATGCGGGAAAGCAACGGATAAGCCACTTGCCCTCATTGTCTTTAATCTCTCTGATTGCCTTTGGGGTTAGGTGTTCGTTATCCGGACAGAAGGGGCAGTCACCTACGGAATCACTTTTGATGCTACTGTATCCAACGACTACCCAGTTACTCGAGACAGGATCTCTTCTTAGTTCTGCCATTATATCTATAGTAGAATATAATTGTTGGGTTTGTCAAACAACAATCATTCCCTTGCAAATCCTCCAATATATTATGTAAAATAGGCCTCATGAATGAACTCCTTGAATTTGCCATACACTGTGCTTTTGAATCTGGCATGATACAGAATAAATATTTTCAAAAGAGGTTTGGGATACACCATAAAGGAGAGGTAAATCTGGTGACCGATGTGGATATGGCCTGCCAGGAAAAAATTATAGAACTTATTAAAGAAAATTTTCCTGATGATGATATTATCAGTGAAGAGAAGACAAACAGGTATGACGGGAAGAAGAACAGGTGGATTGTGGACCCGCTTGACGGGACTACAAACTATGCCCATGGTTACCCCTTTTTTTGTACGTCCATCGCTTACGAAGAAAATGGAGAAATTACCCATGGTGTAGTCTATAATCCCATCTTTAAAGAATTGTTCTTCGGTATAAAGGGTGGTGGGGCATATTTTAATGGTGAAAAGATGAGGGTTTCAAGCATACAGAATATGAAAGACGCTTTACTCTGTACAGGTTTTCCTTATGACCTTTCTACAAGCAAGAGAAATAATATTGATAACTTTTTGAAATTTCTTTATAAAGCCCAGGCAATCAGAAGGGATGGTTCTGCGGCTATGAACCTGTGTTACGTTGCGTGCGGACGGTTTGACGGTTATTGGGAAATCAAGCTTAATCCCTGGGATATGGCGGCAGGTTACCTCATGGTAATTGAATCAGGAGGGATGGTAACAACGGTAAAAGGTGAGAGGTTCAGCATATACAATAATGAAGTGGTATCCTCAAATGGTTTTATCCATAAGGATATGCTGGAAGTTTTGGGGGAGGGACAATGAAAGAATACTCAATAGAAGAGATAAAAAATATCGCGAGACCCACACTTGGAGAGGAAGTTCCTTTAGTATTATTCAGGGTTCTAAGAATAATCGGGATTAGGAATATCTTGGGTGAGAGTTCCGGGGCAACCCTCTATATGATGGGAAAACATGTGGGAAATATGATAGGGGCAAACGATATGAAAGAATGTAAAGATAAAATAAGGGAGCTCAAGGTAGGGATACCAGAAATAGAGATTATTGATGAAGACAATATAGTTGTGAAGCTTTTTGAATGCATTACCTGCGCAGGCTTTATGTATACAGGAGAGATGTTCTGTGATATGGAAAGTGGCATTATTGCAGGGCTTTTAGAGAAGGTCTTTAAAAAGAGGGCAAAATCAACCCAGACAAAGAGTTGGTCTGTAGGGTATAACTACTGTGAGTTTGAGGTACTTCTTTATTAAACGATGAACAAGAAAGAGCTATCAGAAAAAAGACAGAAAGAGCTTGAGATAGAGCTTGAAGAAACGAGGAGTTTGTCCCAGACAAGGAACAGGCTGCTTCTGGCAAATATTCAGGAGCTGGATGGGGCATACAATGTTCTGAAGGAGAAGCTCAAGGAACTGAAACGCAGGGATGAGAGGATAAAGAGCTTCCAGGAAGAACTCATAAGGGCCAATAAACTGTCTGCTCTTGGCGAGCTTGCCGGTTCAATCGCTCACGAGATAAAAAATCCTTTGATTTCAATACAGGGCTTTGCAAAGCGAATAGAAAAAACAAAGGAGCAGGGTAAGATAGATAATTATGCAAAATTAATAGACAAAGAAGCAGGAAGGTTATCAAATGTGCTCTTGAAGCTTTTAGAGTTTTCAAGGATGGATGAACCCCAAAAAGAGTATGTTGATGTAAATGAAATTGTTGATGATACGGTCTTATTTATGGAACATCACCTTACGAGATTTAAAAATATGGAGCTTGTTGTGGAAAAAGGGGAAAACCTTCCCCTTATTAAGGTTGATAAAATACATATCCAGCAGACCCTTGTAAATATTATGATGAATGCAGCACAGGCAATGCCGGGAGGCGGAATCATACGCATAATAACAGAAAAATATGATAGCGATGTATGCATAGCTATCACCGATAATGGAACAGGCATAACAGAAGAGAATATCAATAAGATATTTGAGCCATTCTTTACCACGAAGGAGAAAGGCCAAGGAACTGGTCTTGGTCTTTCTTTGTGTAAAAGGCTTATAGAAGCCAACGGGGGAAGGATCGAAGCAGAAAGCAAGGTAGGGCAGGGCAGCACTTTTAGGATACTAATACCCTCTGTAGAAATGTGAAAGCAGTTGCAAGTTACGAGTTAAAACCGGCAACCCGTAACATGAAACCAGGAAGGTTTTTAAAATTCCAGCTTCATGCCATCATGAGCTGCGATAATTTCTATCCCTGTTTCTTCTTTTAATTTTTCAGACAACAGGTAAGGTTTTTCTTTTATTATTTGCATACCAAAATGGGTCATGACAGCAAGCTCTGGTTTTATATGCATGACAATATTAACAAAATCATTTACCGCAAGATGGTCTATCACATGATCTTTTTCAATAGGTTTTGATCGAAGCACGTTCACTATGAGGTAGTCAACGGGGTAAAAACCTGGTAGTGCATCAAAAAACCGTGTATCTGTTATCAGACCTATCTTCTTATTCAGTTCAAATATTATCCCGTATGTCTCTACCGGATGTACATGTCTTACAGGTATGCTAAATCTGATATCCTTTATTGTATAGCTCTCTTTTTCTTTTAGAAGTTCAATCCTGTCAAGATATGCCCTTACGTATTTCAGAACAACAGGGTCTTCTCCAATTGCATCTTCGGGGCAGAAAAGTATACCCCTTTTTTTAAAACCTCCATCTGTCATGGCTTCTATCATGACATTCACATCATTCGCATGGTCTATATGTTTATGGGTAAGGATTATCCCGTCTAAACTGGCTGGATCAAAGCGTTCTTTTGATGCATGCATCCTGACAAGTGCCCCTGGTCCTGGGTCTATGTAAAGATTTGTCTCCTTATAGTGCAACCAGAGTCCGCCTGTTGCCCTTATCTGTTTTGAAACTACAAATCGGGCTCCACCTGTTCCAAGAAACTTAATAAAACCTTCCATTACGACCCCCTATGTGCTATCTTTTTTACAGAATGCGGGTTTTGGATTGCGGAATTATAACCCCGAACGCCGGACTCCGAACGAATGTACTATTCTAAGAATTGAGAGAAGGGAAGTCAATTTGGATTTAATATATTTTGCAGTTTTTACATCAACCCTGGGCAATATTATACTTATATCAAAACATGAAAAGCTGATAAGCCTTGATATAAGCAAAGATGGTGTTGACGCAATAATAAACAGACTATTGACCCTTTATCCTGAAGGTGTGGAATCAATGAAACCCTTTAAAGAGATACATACACAACTCGGCAGGTACCTGAAGGGGGAGAGGGTTGATTTTGATGTGAATATAGACATCTCAGAGATGGGAACCTTTACAAGAAATGTACTTCTTGAGTTGAGAAAGATTCCTTATGGAGAGCTAAGGAGTTATCTCTGGATAGGAAAACGGTTGGGGTACAGGAATGCAGCACGGGCAGTTGGTCAGGCGGTCAAGAGAAACCCAATTCCCCTCATCATACCCTGTCACAGGATAATCAGAGAGGATGGTTCTATAGGGGGTTTTTCTTTGGGGATACCCATAAAAGAGAAACTCCTCACCCTGGAAGGGATAGTTTTAAAAAGATGGTAGGCAGTAAACAGCAGGCAGTCCGGGTCAAACAGCTATTGTCAATTTTTAACAGGCTGTTGTCCAAATAGATTCCCTCTCGAGAACACCGTTTCCTTCGTGCTTAAGCTCTGTGCGGATTACCCACTACATGATCCGGCATCACTCAATGTGTGAACTCGTCGTTCCTCCTCAGACAGCACACATTGTCCC
>CAIJOT010000099.1 GCA_903822335.1 uncultured delta proteobacterium | reverse complement strand
GTCCAGACCGGAGGTCCACAGAAAGTGGAGCACCTTAAAGTTGTCGCTATTTTAAATAAGACAATTCCTGTCCAGCTTCTCGTAGACACAGGGGCATCGTATATTGTGTTATCGAAGAAAATAGGTAAAAAATTAGAAACAGACAACCATGATGAGAATGAAATTATCACATTACACTTAGGCGACGGCCGGAAAATATTTGCACGATACATATCTTTAGATAACGTGAGTGTGCAGGGGGTTGAGGCCATCAATGTAGGTGCCGCAGTTTTATTGGATGACCGCATTGATGGAATTTCTTTAGACGGTGTGTTGGGGATATCTTTTTTGAATAGGTTCAATTTCACCGTTGACCGGAACAAAAATCAGATATTTTTTGAAAAACCAAAATAAACTGAATTCCCTTGTAAGATTATACAAAAAAATTGACAAGTTTTGATATTATGCTACTATTTACTATTATCAGGGATTGATGGAGAAACGGAGATTATTGATGTCCCGATTCATATTATCGTGGTTTGTAATTAAAATAAGGAGGTGAAACATATGGATGAAAACACCCCATTGTTAGATGAACTGGAAAAGGGACCATGGCCAAGCTATGTGAAAGAGATAAAACGTGCTGCAAAGAAGAACAAAGCAGCAAAAGACCTGCTCGGCATACAGGAGTTATCTTACAAGGACAAGGTAACCCACTGGAAACATGGCGGTATCGTTGGGGTTACAGGTTATGGTGGCGGCGTCATCGGGAGGTACAGCGATGTGCCAGAACAGTTTCCCAATGCAGCCTCTTTCCATACCATACGGGTCAACCATCCTGGAGGCTGGTTCTACACAACAAAAGCCTTGAGGCAGATATGCGACGTCTGGGAAAAATTCGGGAGCGGGATGACAAATTTTCATGGTTCAACAGGCGATATTATACTATTGGGAACAACTACAGAAAATCTACAACCCTGTTTCGATGCCCTTGCGGGTATCGGCTTTGATCTGGGTGGTTCTGGCTCGGCTTTACGGACTATTGCGGGATGTGTAGGGCCCGCACGGTGTGAGTGGTCTACGATTGATACTCTGAATATAGTACATGACCTTACAATGGAATTTCAGGATGAGATCCACAGGCCAAGGTGGCCCTATAAGTTCAAAATTAAGGCTTCGGGCTGTCCGAATGACTGCGTTGCAGCCATAGCAAGGGCAGACTTCACTATAATAGGGACATGGAGGGATAGTCTAAGGATTGATCAGAATAGCGTCAAGGAATATGCAGAGAAAGGATTTGACATCCACAAACTTATTGTGGATAGGTGCCCTACGGATGCCCTCGAGTGGGATGAAAAGAAAAAGGAACTCACGCTGAAACCTGAGGATTGTGTGAGGTGTATGCATTGTATAAACAAAATGCCAAAGGCCATACGTCCAGGCGTTGAGGGAGGGGCTACAATTATGATTGGTGGTAAAGCCCCGATTATTAAGGGTGCATACCTGTCATGGGTATTGATACCTTTTATGAAAATGGAACCCCCCTATCACGAAATGAAAGAACTCCTCCGCAAGATCTGGGATTGGTGGGATGAGCACGGGAGGACAAGAGAGAGACTTGCAGAGCTTGTGGAACGGGTAGGACTCAAAAGATTCCTTCGGGAAATGGGCATAAAACCTGTTCCCCAGATGGTGTTTAAACCGAGGGCAAACCCATACGTATTTTTTGATAAGAAATGAAGGAAGGAGGGTAAAACATGGGAACAACAGATATTGGGCCACCTGATTACCATACTATGTTACCAGGGGTAATCAAGAAAAATTATGGAAAATGGAAGTACCATGAAATAATCCGTCCGGGGGTGCTCAAACACGTTTCTGAAACCGGTGATGTGGTGTATACAGTCAGAGTAGGTTCACCGAGGCTTGTGAGTGTGGATTTTATCCGTGACATATGTGATGTAGCAGACAAATACTGTGAAGGACATTTGAGATTTACAAGCCGTTACAATATTGAACTCATGACAGGGGATATTGCGAATGTGGATAAGGTTATTGAAGCAGTCAAGAAACTCGGATTGCCTGTTGGTGGAACTGGAGCCTGTATATCCAACATTGTTCATACCCAGGGCTGGATCCACTGCCACAGCGCTGCAACAGATGCTTCAGGGCTTGTAAAATCAGTCATGGATGAACTCTACGACCACTTTACCAACATGAAACTTCCCGCATTGCTCAGGATTTCCGTGGCCTGTTGTATCAACATGTGTGGGGCTGTCCACTGTTCTGATTTAGCAATTGTTGGCGTTCATACAAAACCGCCAAAAGTAGATAATGAAAAATTAGCCGCTGTATGCGAAATTCCAACTACAATCAGATCATGTCCCACAGGGGCTATAAGGAGGCACCCCGATGAGAATATAAAGAGTGTTGTTGTCAGGGAAGATCTCTGTATGTACTGTGCGAACTGTTTTACCGTATGCCCGGCAATGCCTTTAGCAGATGCCATGGGAGATGGTGTTGCACTATATGCAGGAGGAAAGGTGTCCAACGCACGTAAACCACCTATGTTCTCAAGAATGATTGTGCCTTATCTCCCCAACAACCCGCCACGCTGGCCAGAGGTTGTTGATATAATCAAGGGGGTTGTGAATGTATATGCTGAACATGCCCGCAAGTATGAGAGGATGGGCGAATGGATCGAAAGGATTGGCTGGGAGACCTTTTTCAGACTTACTGGCATACCTTTCACTGAACAGCATATTGATGATTTCACCCATGCGGTAGAAACCTACAGGACAACCACACAATTCAAGTGGTGATTGAGGAGGTGAATGGATGAACGGTGAGGTGACAGAAGCATTGAAACAGAAGATAATTGAGCACCTGGGAACGGTGAGTAAGGCGAAAAACAAGGAGGTAGCAAAGGCGCTCGGTATAGAAAAACACCTTGCAGATAAAGCAATCGGAGAATTAAGCAAGGAAGACAGGATTGAATACATCTACCTTGACACATCGTATATAAAGCTCAAGGGAAAGTAAAACCACAAGCATGATAACCATAATGTCCAGAGATGCTCAAGTGGCTCTATTGCCTCCCCGGTTTGTGATAGCTGCACCCCAAGGGCGCTCGGGCAAAACCACTGTAAGCATTGCAATATGTGCTGCTCTGAAACAACGTAATCTTGCCGTACAACCCTTTAAAAAAGGCCCTGACTATATAGATCCGTCATGGCTCACAGCGGCATCTGGAAGAAGTTGTCATAACCTTGATAGCTTTTCCATGGATGAGGAAGTGATCATCAAATCATTCCAGAGGGTCTTGAAGGACGCTGACGTTGCGATTATAGAAGGGGCCATGGGTCTTTTTGATGGGTATGACATATCAGGGAGCGGAAGCACAGCTCATCTTGCTAAAATGCTCAAAGCTCCTGTTTGCCTTGTAGTGAATACAATGAGAATGACCCATAGCATTGCGGCTATGGTGATGGGTTATCAGCATTTTGATAGGGATACTCACATTGCAGGCATCATTCTCAATAATGTTGCCAATAGCAGGCATGAAAAAAAGTTGGTCTCCGCCGTGGAACAATACTGTGAAATACCTATCTTGGGGAGCATTCCAAAAGACCAGGATGTGAATATTACTGAGAGACATTTAGGCCTCATTCCATTTAAAGAGAGCGTTCAGGCAACCTCAATCCTTAACCACATCAAAGAAAGGGTGATACCATACCTGAATGTGGATAAGCTTTTGACAATTGCCCGTGATGCTCAGGAATACTTCGTCCCGGAAAGTCAACCCGCACCAGCAAAACACCCTGTAGTGAAAATTGGGGTACTCTTTGATAGGGTATTCAACTTTTATTATCCGGAGAATTTAGATGCACTACGCACTGAAGGAGCAGAGATCATATACATTAATTCCCTTAAAGAACAGGAGCTACATGACATAGATGGCCTTTACATCGGGGGAGGATTCCCTGAATTATTCCTATCTGAGCTGCAAAACAATAAGGGTCTCCGGAAAAAGATTGCTTCAGCCATTGAGAATGGTCTACCTGTGTATGCAGAATGTGCGGGTCTCATGTATCTGTGCCGTGGAATCCACTGGCAAAACAAATGGTATGCAATGGTAGGTATAATCCCTGCTGACGTTGAAGTATTCAAGCGGCCTCAGGGACACGGCTATGTGGAGGTAGAGGTAGTTTCAGAAAATCCGTTTTTCCCTCTCGGCTTGACCTTTAAGGGACATGAGTTCCACCATTCAAGGCTTACAAATCTCAATGGCCTGAAGTTTGCCTATAGAATAAAACGTGGACACGGCGTGAACAACACAGGAGACGGTATATTCTACAAAAATATCTTTGCATCCTATACCCACCTCCATGCCTTGGGTGCACCCAATTGGGCAAAGGCTTTTGTGGCCTTAATATTGAGACAGAAATTTAAAAATAAACAACCTTCAATCAATAAAAAAATGATGGAGAGCCAGAAAAATATATAAAGAAGCAGGAGGTAACACATGCCAAAGGTTATACTTGGTGGAACGGAAATTGAGATTGATGAGGATGGCTTTATTCAAGAACCTGGAAAATGGAATAAAGAGGTGGCAGTAGACCTGGCCAAGACAGAGAATGCGTTCCCTATGGGCGAGGATCACTGGAAACTGGTCAATTATTTGAGGGACTATTATCTGAAATACGAGATTGCTCCCCCTATAAGAATGCTCGTGAAACAGACAGGGATCGATTTAAAAACAATCTATCAGCTTTTTCCAGGCGGTCCTGCCAAGGGGGCGTGCAAGATAGCCGGCCTTCCCAAGCCTACGGGATGCGTATAATTTTTAAGGGGTCAAGGATTCAAGGGGTCAAGTGTTTTAATAGACCCTCGAACCCTCGAACCCTCAAACCCTCAAACCCTTTTTTTATGAATATATTTCTCGCACTCCTTACCTACTTCGCCTATATCTTTATAATCGTCATGTATACCATCAAGATCGTAAAGTATCTCAGATTACCTGTCCATTTGAGGTGGGATCTGTATCCGGTGATTCACGAAGAGAAGTATCGGTATGGAGGCTCATATTTTGAAGGTTTAAACTGGTGGACTGGTGCACGTCAAAAATCATTCTGGAGAGCACTTAGGTATCTCATGCGAGACTACCTGTATTTAGAGTCATACCTCAAAAAGAATTTCTCTTACTGGCTTGTCCTTTACACATCACATATAAGCTTCGTTCTCCTTATTATTTTTCAAATCCTGATTATTGTGGGAGCACTTTTGAGTCTCAATGATATAGAAGTATCTCGAACATCTCCTAACATTTCGGGGTATTTTCTGTATCGCTTCACACAGTTCACCGGGCCGGCATGTTTTATTGCAGGGATAGCAGGCAATAGCGGGCTTTTGATTACCAGGTTTGCCAACTCTGATCTCCGTTTGTATACCTCTTCATTCATGTATTTCGGCTATGTTTTCCATATCGTACTCTCTTTAAGCGGTCTTATCTTTTGGTTGTATGACGGTTACTCTTTCCTTCAATACAGAGAATTCTGGAAAGGGCTTTTTATCCTCAACCCTGTTAGCGCAAACACAGTTTTGACTTGCTTTATTATTCTCATAAATCTCCACCTCATATACTTACCATTTACGAGGGCAATTCACTATATCACACGTCTTTTTGCGTTTTTTCTGATCCGCTGGGATGATGAGCCGAATGTCAGGGGCAGCATGCTTGAGAAAAAGCTGATAAAACTCTTCGATCAGAAGGTGTCGTGGTCTGCACCACATATCCAGACCGGAAAAAAATGGAACGAACAGTGACAAATACGTTACGAGTTTCGCGTTTCGGGTTTAACCCGTAACCCGGAACACGTAATATTATTACTTATGGTATGAAAATAGAAGATATTAGTAAAAAAACTGACCAATTAATCAGGATCGAACAGTCTGATCTTATGCCCCTTCCCTACCCTTATGACAATCCTGAAAAAAACCCACCTATGAAAATGCTTACTCAGGAACAGAGAGATCGCTATGAAGCTTCCCTTGACGGTGTATTGGCCATCGGGATACCTAAACCCCAGAGTGCGGCGGAAGAGAAAACATTTATCGATAAATTCCTTTCAGGGCTTGCAAAACTTTTTACAAAGGAAAACAACTGGACTTTCCTCCAGCCCCTCATGCATTCCCTTGAATACTGTGTCAAATGTCAGCTCTGTAATGATTCCTGTCCTGCATACATTGCGAGTGGAAAAAAAGAGATATACCGTCCTACTTTCCGTCCTGAGGTTTTAAGGCGTATCATCAACAAATATCTGAAAAAATCCCCCCTGTCTCCCCCCCCTTCCCAAGGGGGGCCGGGGGGATTATGGTTGAAATTCACAGGGAGCGATATTGACCTTAACTGGATCACCGTTGCGCGCCTTGCAGAGCTTGCATACAGGTGTACTCTCTGCCGGAAGTGTGCCCAGGTGTGCCCCCTCGGCGTAGATAACGGTTTGATTACCCATGAGATTCGGAAACTTTTCAGCCAGGAATTAGGTATTGCGCCCAAAGAACTCCACGAACAGGGTACGATACAACAATTGAAAGTTGGCTCAAGCACAGGGCTTTCTCCAAAGGCACTCAGCAATATTATCAGTTTTATGGAAGACGATATCGAGGAGAAGACAGGTAAAAGGATTAAGATACCTGTTGATAAGAAGGGGGCTGAGATACTACTTATGCACAATGCGGGTGAGTTCATATCATGGCCTGAAAATCCCGAGGCATTTGCAATCATTTTTGATGCGGCAGGTATCGACTGGACGCTTTCGAGCGAGCTGGTCGGATATGATGCGGTGAACTACGGAGTCTGGTATGATGATATTCAGCTTGCCAGAATTGCTATAGCTCATGCTGAAACAGCAAAGAAGCTGAAAGTAAAGAAGATCTCTGTTGGTGAGTGCGGACACTCCCATAAGGCAATGATAGTAGTTGCCGATAGGGTATTGACAGGAGACCTGAACATTCCAAGGGAAAGTGCCCTGCCACTGCTGGAAGATCTGGTATGCAATGAAAGGATCAAGATAGATCCCAACAAAAATAACTTTCCCGTCACCCTTCATGATCCGTGTAACATGGTAAGGCTTATGGGTATTGTTGAACCACAGCGAAAGATTCTGCGTAAGATCTGCCCTCAATTTATTGAAATGGAACCCCACGGTGTTGAAAATTACTGTTGCGGCGGAGGAAGCGGATTTGCCATAATGCAATCAATGAATTTTCCTGATTGGCGTTCAGTAATTTCAGGAAGGGTTAAACTAAAACAGATATTAGAAACCTTCCATGATACTATTTCTCCAGAGATTAAAAAATATGTTTGTGCTCCCTGTTCTAACTGTAAGGGACAAATAAGGGAACTATTCAATTATTATAATGTCTGGGAAGAATGCGGCATCTTCTACGGTGGTCTTGTCGAGCTAATTGTGAATGCAATGGTTGATATAGAGAAACCGTTTATTGACTGGGAATGGCACTAAAATTCGTAGATACACGAATGGGAGAAAAGGTGAATGGGTGAAAGTGAGATAAAAAGGATTGGCAATACCTTAGGATACTCAATATTACGAAAGGAGGTGAAGTATAGCTATGGGCAAAGGTGATCAACGAACAAAACGCGGTAAAGTATGGCGAGGGACACATGGAAAAAATCGTCCAAAAAAGAAAGGAAAAAAGCAGTTGAAGGTTGATAGTTAAAACTTTATGCAACTGAAAACTTTTTTGAAGCAAAAGAAACATATCATATTGAAGAAATGGTTTGATCTCATACGTGAGACCTATCCACCTGATATAGCTAATTTTTTAAGGCAGGGAGAGGACAGGTTTGCAAATCCTGCTGGATACATCATTACACAGGGAATAGAAATACTCTTTGACGAGCTCACCCAGGAAACAAATCCTGATAGGGCCATTCAAGCCCTCGACAGTATTATAAGAATCAGGGCTGTTCAGGATTTCACCCCTTCCCAGGCAACGGCCTTTGTTTTTTTATTCAAACAGGCAATGAGGGACGAGCTTCAACCTGACATTCAAAGAGAACGCTTGTCCAATGAATTCTTGGCATTCGAGGCAAGGATTGATGCAATGGCACTCAGTGCTTTTGATGTTTATATGAAATGCAGGGAGGAAATCCACCGGATCAGGATG
>CAIJOT010000098.1 GCA_903822335.1 uncultured delta proteobacterium | reverse complement strand
TTTCTTAAGTAGAGCGATCTACATGGCCTGTGAAAATGCAAATATAAAATATGGAGACCTTATCGCCAAGAGTGTGAGAATTTTTTTAATCATCATTACCTTTGGCATTGTATTTGAATATATTGGTGTGGGAAATACCACTATAACTATCAGTTTTTTAATAATATTTGGAGGGATTATCTTGACTCTCTCCCTTGCACTCGGTGTTGGTTTAAGTAATGTTGTCGGAGATTTTATTAAAGAACGGTTTAAAATGAGAGGGGACAAGAAGAAAGAGAACAGCTAACTACTAAAGAAATAGCTTCTGAACCAGTTTAACGCTAAGCCAATAGCCTTTTCTCTGTGTAATGGGTTTGTAAATATGTGGTCGGCGCCTTTTATGATTGCAAGTTTTTTTGGTTTTTTTATGTTTTTGTAGATTGATTTTCCCTGGTTGCAGGCAACCACTTCATCCATTTCCCCATGGATTACAAGTGCATTCGATACTTTCTTTGCCTCAGACAATATGTCATATATTGAGAAATCCTTGAAAAGGGTTTCTTCAAATTCAATGCCCGATATATTTCTATCTTTTTTTTCCCCTAAAGCATAGGGGGTTGCCCACGGAGATATGCATTGTATCCTTTTGTCTTTTGCAGCTTTCATAATGCATGTAGTTCCACCAAAACTACTTCCTAAAATACCTATCTTCTCCTGATTGATAAGGTGATGGTGAAAAACATGTTCAAAAACAGCATCGAGGTTTTCAACCCTGATGGTTAATGTAGTTTCTTCTATGTTTCCTTCACTTTCCCCGCATCCATGATAATCAAACCTACATGTTGCTATACCTGCTCGGGCAAAATTTTCTGATATAGCGATATATTTTGAGCTTTCCTTTGAGCTTACCAGCCCATGGGAAAGAACAACACAAGGATGCCTTCCATTGCCCTCAGGAATTACCAGAAGGCCACTTATTCTATTATATAGGGATTGAATTCCAAAAGGTTCAATCATGCCTGTTGTTTTCCAAGCTGGCCAAACAGGACTCAAGGCTGATTAGATTGAGCACATCCTCTTTATTATATTCGAGAAGAAGATTCAGGGCATCGATTTTACCTTTTCTTATATATCTTTCCCATAACAGCATTGCTTTATAACCGTTTATGCCCTCTGTTTTCCTTTTTATTCCAAACATCTTCTCAAGTTCTTTTAATCCTCCTTTTATACCTAACCCTTTTTTGACTTTAAAAAGGTCGAGAGAGTGGTGAGTTACCTTGAGGTCTAAATTGAAATATCTTTTTATAACAGGAAGATCAAAACTATCACCGTAAAATGTAACAACGGTTTTTGCTTTGCGCATAATCATTTCAAGATTATCTGTGGTAATGTCTTCTCCGTGTAGTTGGACAAACCCATTATGTTCAATGAATATCCCTATTACACAAATATTTCCTTTTCTATCTGTTTCTATGTCGAGATATGCCTTCACCTGAGATACCTATCCTTTCTATATATATTTTACACATTTAAGTCCTTAATGTTACGATACCGATAATGCCAATAGAAAAAAATAACATGTTTGAAAACCATGCTGCGAAGAGAGGGGGGAAAATTGCCGAATACCCTAATGACAACGAAATAGAGTGGAAGAACCAATATAGTATACCAAGAAACAGGCCTGCAAATATGCCTTTTGAAATGTGTTTTGTTTTGGCATATCTTAAGCCAACGGAAAATGCGGCAAATACCATTATGAGATTAATAAAAGGGAAGGCTATTTTATTGTATAGATCAACAAGGTACCTTTTTATATCATGTCCATCTCTTTTTAATCTCTCTATATATTTTGAAAGTTCTTTGTATCCCATATCTTCAGGATTACTTTCCACGACCTTAAATGCGGAGGGAGGTTCTTTGATAAGATCTCTCAAAACGCTATAAGTCTCTTTTGATGTTATCCCATCCTTTCCAAATGTTCTTTCAGTAACATTGGTGAAGAGCCATGAACCATCTTTCCATTCCCCTTCTTTTGCATCAAATCTTCTTTGAATCGAGTAGTTTTTGGACAGTTCAAGCACAGTAAGCCCTTTAATGATATCTTTTTTCGTATCAAAAAAATCTATGTTGCTTATAATATTTTCTCTCTTGAACCAGATTCTGTCATTCTTAAAAAACACATAAGGTTCTTCTTTTTTAATCTTTACCCTGTATATGTATTCTGAGGCATTAGAGGTCATGGGTATTACCCATTCAGAAAGGACGAAAGAGCAAATTACGAGTATGAGAGAGAACGAGAGTAGTGGTTTCATAAGAGAGGCTGTACTGATACCTGAGGTTCTGATGATAATAATTTCATTTCCCCTTATCATCAGCACAAGGAGGATGAGCATGGATATAAGGAATGATAGAGGAAGTATCAGGTTGAAATAAGAAGGAGTCTTAAGGAAAAGGTAGACGACACTTAATGTAAAGTTGTTAAAAGAAGATGTAAATATATCCATGTGTTCAAAAAATTCAATGTTGATAAACATTACCAGACCCGCAAGCTCTGTGATTGATAAGATTTTAATAACATTCCAGATTAAGTATTTATCGAGCCTTTTCAAAGTAATACACCCATAAATGTTTCAATTTTTGCGATACCTTTGATTGACCTTCTGTGTTTAAGTTCCTTAAAAGATATAAGCCTATAATAGAGATTATTACATTTGGTGTAAATGATGTAATAATAACCGGTAAGTGTATGGTTTTTCCAAGGTTCTCTGTTATAGCCATTAATATATAATAGAAGATAAACAGTAAAAGGCTGTATAGAATACCCGAGAATTTACCCTCAATGTTTCTTTTGATTCCCAGGGGAATTGTAAGAAATATGAAAGCCAAAGACGAAAGGGGCAGGGATATCCTCTTATATATTTCCAGCAATATATCATATCTGTCATCTGGATTGTTTGCGTGTACCAGAGCCTTGTTCAGTTCTTTCGTATCCATTTCATAGGGTCTTTTTCTTAAATTACTATTTTGAGGTAGCATGTTTGCAAGGTTCATAGAAAATGTGTAGTTTTTAAAAGATAGATTTCTATACACATCTTGTGCTTTTTCCCATCTATGTAAGTTACCATCTTCAAGCACGAAATAAAGATCTAATGTTACCGAATCAAGATTAATGATGCCTTTACTTGCAGATATTGTCTGTTTTAATTCTTTATCTCTGTCATCAGAGATGATGATGCCCGAGAGAAATTTATTCTTGGTGTCTACCTTGTCAATGTAAATCACTATGCCAGGTATTGAGTCATTGAACACCCCTTCTTTGTCTTCGACTGTTATCCCCTTTTTTACTATGTTTATCAGAGTAGCTCTGAATAATTCGCTGCTTTTAGGTAATAACATATTTGTATTGAGTAAACCTATTAAGGTTATTATTACCCCGATGGCCACTATAGGTATGAAAAGACATTTCAGATTCACACCGCTTGCCTTTAATGCAAGTATCTCATTTTCAGTGGAAAGCCTCCCGAGTACAACAATTGAAGATAACAGGAAAGCCATTGGCAGAGTGAATGTAAGATATGGTGGGGAAGAATAGACAAGGAGAAGGAGGATATCTTTTATTTCAACCCCTTTATTGATCACAAGGTCTGCTATTTTTCCTATTCTGCTCAGCACAAAAACAAAGGTAAGTATCCCAAGGGACAGTAAGAATATCTGTATTAGCTCTTTTAGCAAATATAGATAAAATTTTCTGTGTAATTTCTTGACGAATTCCATTTTATAACTTAACATTCCATAGCGAGTTATGTCAATTTATGGGGATTTATTCAGTTCGTTGACATAGGAGGTATTTTTATATAAAGTAATGCTCGACATGTTGAGAATAGGAGTTCTTTCAGATACCCACCTTATTAAAATTACAGAAGATTTTAAAATAATGATGAAAAAGGTTTTTGGTAGTGTGCATATGCTGATACACGCAGGTGATATGACTGGTTTAGAAGTCTATGATTATCTTTGTAATTGGGAACTCAAGGCAGTGAGGGGAAACATGGATGATTCTCATTTAAAAACCATCCTTCCCGAAAAAAGGGTGGAAGAAATTATGGGGAAAAGGATAGGCATAATACATGGCAGGGGTGCTCCTATTGGCATTGAACATATGGTATACGATGAATTTAAAGATGTGGATGCAATAATTTTTGGGCATTCTCATTTTCCTTTACACACGAAAAAAGGAAATACCTTCCTCTTCAATCCTGGTACATATAAAAGCTCTTTTATGTATACAGGTACCGCAGGCATAATGGAAATAGATCATGAGATCAGATTCAGACATATAGAAGTTAAATAATGGAAACAATCTATCTTGCCTTCATCTGGCACATGCACCAGCCCTATTATAAAAATCTTTTTACAGGAGAATATCTCCTCCCATGGGTTTTACTTCACGGCACAAAAGATTATTATGACATGGCTTACATGCTGAAAGAATTTGATGGTCTGAAACAGAATTTTAATCTTGTCCCCTCGCTTTTACTGCAACTCTTCGACTATCAGAATTTAGATGCGAAGGATAGTTATCTTGAAGTGTTCAGAAAGAGGCCTCAGGATCTTTCAGAAGCAGAAAAGGCCTTTTTGTTAATGAACTTTTTCAGTGCAAACTGGGAGAACATGATAAAACCCTATCCGAGATATTACGAACTCCTGAAGAAGAGGGGTTTTTACTATCCCAAGGGGGACATTGGCAGGATTAAAGAATATTTCACAGATGAGGACTTAAGGGACATTCAAGTGTTGTTTTTTCTCTCATGGATAGACCCCATATTTTTTGATTTCTATGATGGTTTAAAGTTTTTGAAATTGAAGGGCAAAGCATTCAGTGAAGATGATAAAAAAATCGTAGAAGATGTGCAAAAAAGCATCTTGAAAGGTATTATCCCCCTCTATAGAGAGCTTGCTTCAACAGGAAAGATAGAAATATCCACATCACCGTTTTATCATCCTATAATCCCATTACTTATAGATAATACAATTGCAAGGGAAGCAATGCCAGATGTAGTGTTGCCGGAAAAGCTTTTCGCTAAACCTGAAGATGCATTTTATCAGGTACACCGGGCTATTGAGCTTTTTCACGGGATATTTCAATGTATCCCGAAGGGGATGTGGCCCCCCGAAGGTTCTGTGAGTGATGAAACACTTCAGTTGTATATGGAGCAAGGCATAGAATGGATAGCAACAGATGAAGAAATTCTTTACCAGAGTTTCAAATTGGAGAATAAAAGAGATGGGGGTGGGTATTTACTGAATCCAGAAATGTTATATAAACCCTACAGGTATGAAAAGGGAAATAGATGCATAGATGTTGTATTCAGGGATAAATACCTTTCAGACCTCATATCCTTTCACTATGCCAAAATGAATCCAAAAGAAGCTGCAAAAGATTTTATGAATAGAATAATAAAAATTGGGGAATCCGTGAGGGGAGAGGTACAAAAACCACTCGTCACAATTGCGATGGATGGAGAAAACGCATGGGAAAATTATGGGAATGACGGAATAGATTTTTTAAAGTTTCTCTATGAGGGGATACTAAAAGAAGGAAATATTATATCTACAACTATTTCTGACTATTTAAAGAGTTCTGAGGAGTTTGGGCTGCTTCATCACAGTTATGCAGGCTCGTGGATTGGACATAATTTTTTAATATGGATAGGCCACGTAGAAGATAATACCGGTTGGACGTTACTTTCGAATACAAGGGAGTTCTTGGAAGCTGAAGACCCTGACAGAAACAACAAGAAGGCCTGGGAATCCATTTATATTGCTGAAGGTAGTGATTGGTTCTGGTGGTATGGAGATGAACACTCTTCCGAAAATGATGAGATATTTGATTTCCTTTTTCGTGAAAATCTCTCAAATGTATATAGATTCCTCGGAAAGGAACCGCCTGAGATATTAAGTATACCCATTATTCTTGAAGATAGAGAGGTAAGACCAACAAGAGATCCTGTAAATTTTATAAGTCCTAAAATAGACGGGGTTGTTACAAGCTATTTTGACTGGATGGGTGCAGGTTTTGTAGAAGGCAGAGGCCATGGAGTGGCAATGCATGAATCTATATCGCTGTTAAAAGGATGCTATTTCGGATTTAACGAGCATTCATTATTCCTGAGGGCAGATATTGATAAGGCTTATGTCCAGCAAATCGAAGACGTATCTTTTGAAATTAATTTAATGGGAAAGAAAGACTTCAAGATAATTTATCACGCGAAACAGGGTTTAACGGATAATTCGTTACCCATATCAATTGCTTTTTCAGAGATTTTGGAGATGGGTATACCATTCAACACCCTTGGTGTGGTGAAGGACGATAAGGTGAGGGTATGGATTTCCCTGAAAATTAAAGAGATGCTGGTGGATAGAATTCCAAAGAGAGGGTATTTTTCTGTGAGTGTGCCTTCAGAGATGTTTGAGATGGAAATGTGGTATGTGTAATGTTGATCACATACTTCTTGATGAAAATATATTTTTATGTAATAATTTCCAATGTTCTTATCTGTGATAATTCCTGTATATAATGAAATAGAAACCCTTCCAGAAGTGATAAGAAAGGTCATTGCAACCCCCTATGATAAAGAGATTATAGTAGTTGATGATGGTTCCATTGATGGAACACGTGAATACCTGAAAGCATTGAAAGATGAAAGGATAAAGATTATCTTTCATGAAAAAAACATGGGAAAGGGTGGTGCGATCAGGAGTGCAACAAAAAATGTGGAAGGCGATGTGGTGATTATACAGGATGCTGACCTTGAATATGACCCGAAGGATTATCCAAAACTTCTTGAACCTATACTGGAGGGGAAGGCAGATGTGGTCTATGGTTCAAGATTTCTGGGTGGACCGCACCGGGTTTTGTTGTTCTGGCATTATGTGGGGAATCAGATACTTACCATGATGTCAAATATGTGTACAGATTTAAATCTTTCAGACATGGAGACTGGATACAAGGTATTCAAGAAAGAAGTCCTTAATGGCATTGAAATTCAATCTAACAGGTTTGGTTTTGAGCCTGAGATTACAGCCAAGATTTCAAAAAAAGGCGTGAGAATATACGAAGTCCCTATATCATATTACGGGAGAAATTATAATGAAGGCAAAAAAATTACATGGAAAGATGGTATAAAAGCGATACTTGCGATAATAAGGTTTAATATATTCTCTCAATAGGTTTAATGTCTTTTGTACATATTCAACTTTATTATGATTTTATATGCTCTCAGTTTCAAAGTTTTTCTTGACAAATAAAGGCTTCTCAATGTAATAGAACTAAATAAGGTTGGAGTAGTTATAAAGATACCGTTTTTGAACAGATTGATATTATTGCGGGGAAATTGCAAGAACAATGGCGGTAGCTTATTCAAAATATTGGTTGAAAAAATATTAACCCTTTATGTTGCATATAACACTACTTTTTAAATCGCGTAAGGGTTGGTGATTATTATGAAAGAAACTAATGTAACTATTTTTACTGAATTGCATATGAGCAGTAAAAAAGACTCGGTTGTGAAACGGTTCAATGATTTAATTCTTATTGGTGTTAGAAAGGGGTTCTCTGATTTACACTTCACTGGGGGACAATTTTTAGCTTTTCGTAAAGATGGAATTATCTACTTTGACAAAACTGTAAGATGGAATCACAAGGAAATTGATACACTGGTTATAAATATCCTTAATCCACGGCATTTACAGGTGCTCCGGCAACGATGGTCTGTTGATTTTTCCATGTCGGTAAGTCATGTTCGCATTCGGGTGAATGTTTTCAATACAACCCGTGGTTTGAGTTTAGCAGTGCGTCTTCTTCCAGGAACCATACCTCCCATCAGCAGGTTGAATCTTCATCCTTCCCTTCAACAGATTTGTGAAATTAAAGCAGGCTTAGTTCTGATTTGTGGTTCTACGGGCTGTGGCAAAACCACAACAATTGCAGCCATCATAGACGAGATTAACAGGACAAGGTCTGCACATATTATTACACTCGAAGACCCCATTGAATTTCGTTTCTTGTCTAAAAAATCATTTATTGAACAACGGGAACTCGGCACCCATATACCCTCCTTTCAACAAGGACTTCTGGATGTTCTACGTGAGGATCCAGATGTGATTGTTATCGGTGAATTGAGAGAGCCGGAAACTATTCGGCTCACACTCAATGCCGCAGAATCAGGTCATCTGGTTATTGCTTCCCTTCATGCCACCAATTCAGAAGATGCCATCTATCGTATCAATAACTCCTTTCCGCCTGAAGCCCAGGAGGAGATTCGTTTCCAAATTGCATCAACACTTTCCTGGGTTGTAATCCAGCAGTTGGTTTACCTTGAGAGGGTGATGTTCAGAGTGCCAATTTTATCCATACTGAAAGGCACTCAGTCTGTGAAGGGCGTCATACGAGAGGGCAAATTACCCCAAATTGAAAATATCATCCATACAGGGAAAAACGAAGGTATGTTTACAATGGAGCGTTATTTGAAAGAATATATCAATGAACGTGCATCGTTCATTCATCCCTCACAAAATTTTATGCCTTCAGAAGAATCTGCCAGTGATATCATTTATACCTCAACTCTGCTTACTCGTGACATCACCCAGAATGTGGTTTACTCAACCCCAGCTTATAATGGTCAAGTGAGGCTGGGTCATCAAAAACAGGTTCACCAGATACCAATAAGCAAGGATGATACACACGACGATCTTGATCAAGATTATACTATTGTGGACGATACGAATTTGGAAGAGCTGATTGCCCAGATAGAACAGCTGGAAGATACCTAATCTTAGGCTTTGAAACCAACCAAGGAGGCCCACCTTGCCCCAACCAAATGAGATTAGTTCTACCGAGAAACTCCTCGATGTGATCCGCAAGAAAGAGGATTCCGCAACAGGTCCCTCACCTAAGGTATCCACCCCCCCTCCTGCAGGGAAACGTCAAAAATCTCCCCCCGCAAAAGTCATCTCCCTCCAGAAATACCTCACCATAGGTGTCGATATTGGCCATGAGTATCTGAGATTGGTCAAGATCAAAAAATCGTCTGAGAAAAAGTGGGAGCTCCTTGATTATAAGAGTATTCCCTTTCTCCCGGGCACCTCGAAGGGAACCGCAGGGTTTGCCACGTTCCTCCAGTCGGAACTCAACACCTTCTGCGGGCTGGTAAAAGGGCTCGATATATGGGTGAACATGTCTACTGCCCAGGTTGATGTCCGTCATATCCGCATCCCGAAAGTAACGAAAAAGCAGATCGAGAATGCAGTCTACTGGACCTTTAAGAAAGAAACCGCCTTTGATGAGAAGGAGAGCATATTTGATTTTGAGGTTCATGGAGAGGTGGTGGAACAGGGTATTCCCAAGCTTGCGGTTATGGCGTATACCGCTCCAAAGAGTGAAGTGGAAGAGGTGAAAGACCTCTTTACCGGGATTGGATTACCCGTAACCGGGATATCCATCACCCCATTTGCGGTCCAGAATATCTTCAGGACAGAATGGATTCCCACCCTTCAGGGAACAGTTGCGAGCCTCTTCATTGGGAATGACTTCTCCCGTATCGACATATTCTCGCGGGGGAATATCGTCATGACCCGTGGCATCAAAGCAGGCACGAACAGCATGGTGGAAACATTGATGGAGGCGTTAAACGAGAAATCTGCAACACCCATCGGGATAGGAGAGGCACGGAAGATGCTCTTCAGTATGAGTCCCGATTCTCCCCCCTTAACAGAGAAAGATGTTGGCTTTGGCCTTCCCAAAGAAGACATTTTTGAGATAGTGTCACCTGCCTTAGAAAGGCTTGTGAGACAGGCGGAGCGGACCTTTGAGTATTATACCGCTACCCTGGGAAACGAGAAGGTGGAGAAGATTTACGTCTCAGGGGCGATGAACATCTACATGCCCATTGTGAAGTATGTAGGTGACCAGCTTGGGATGGAGAACGATATCCTGGATCCCTTAAATCCTCAGATCCCCTATCTGGGAAGCACCCTGAAGACCGTTAGTGTATCGGAGAGGGTTGCCTTTATCCCTGCATTAGGTCTTGCCCTGTCCGATAAAGCGTATACGCCCAACCTCATATTTACCCACAAGGACAAGGACAAGGAGACGAGTATTGCGAGGATAAACAGGATGATCTTCGTTGTCTTTATCCTTGTTGTGTGCGTGTGCTCAGGGATATTGATCACCCAGGTGTATGCGACCAGCCAGAAGAAAACTACCATCGCTACCCTGCAGAAACAGCTATCCCAGTACCACCCCCGCATAGATCAGCAGGTGGTCATGCAGGTACTCGCGAGAGGGAAAGAGCAACAGCAACTCTCAAAGGTGTACAGCCAGCGATACCTCGGCATGGCGGTAATTGGTGAACTCTCTGCCTTAACCCCTTCGAACATCCGTCTCACCAGTCTCAAGATGAACCTTGGTGGTATGATGCCTGATACACCCACTCCCACAACACCACCTCCCCAGGGAGGAGCAAGCATGGCTGGCGAAGGGATCACCATAGAAGGTGTTGTATTGGGAGACCGCAAAGAGCTTGATGCATCACTGGCAGGCTACGTGTCGAAACTGGGTGCCTCCCCCATGTTCCGTGAGACGAACGTGCAGAGCAGCACCGTGAAACCCTTGAAAAAAGGTGAGGTTCTCGAGTTTACCCTCATCATCAAAATAGGATAGGAGAGGATCGTGGAACAAAAACTATACGCAATCATTCCCAGGCAAAGCATCACCTATCTCCTGATTTGCCTCTTTGGAGTCCTCGTGTTCATCTTCGCAG
>CAIJOT010000097.1 GCA_903822335.1 uncultured delta proteobacterium | reverse complement strand
TGAGGCAGTTCACACACCCTTCAAGGATTATGCAAAGTATCTTCAGGTGTCTTTTCACTTTTGAATTGATCTAATAGATATTCCTCCCTGACCCTTTGCAGGCTTCTGAATATATTCTTTTTTACGTTTTTATTGTGTTTCGTAAGCTCTTCGACGATGCTTTTTATGAGTTTCCTTTTTGATGTTTGGCTATTCGGGCACTCGGACATGATAACCGGTAAATCGAGCTTCGTTGCCAGCCTGACTATCTCTTTTTCTTCCACATATGCGAGGGGTCTGATGATTGCAAGTTCACCGTTGAACATCTCCTGATAAGGTTGCATTGTGCCTATCTCCCCCTGAAAGAACAGGTTCAGAAGCATTGTTTCTATAATGTCGTCCATATGATGGGCAAGGGCAATTTTTGTGCAACCAATTTTGTGGGCAAAGTTGAAAAGGGCTTTTCTCCTGTTCCAGCTGCACCAGAAACAGCCGAAATCTTCCTCTTCACCTTTCCATTCCTCAGCAGGATGGGTGATGACATATGGAATGGACTCCTTCTCCAGGTATTCAATCAGTATGTTTGTATTGACCCATTTGAAACCCATGTCCACATAACAGGCGATGATTTCGTAGTTGATAGGAACGAATTTTGTCCTTTCCTTCATGATTTTGACGAGAGAGAGGCTGTCCTTACCACCTGAAATCCCTATCAGGACTTTATCTCCTTCTCTAAGCATCTTGTAATCCCAGATAGCCTTGCCGACCTTTTTCGTTATGAAGTAGAGCTGGCCATTCATATTCATGGGATGGATTCCGCAAGTTTTTTTGTCCTTTCTCTGTGTTCCTCTTTCACGTCTCCTTTTTCTACACAACCAGGAGCCTCAACACTCCCTATATGTGAAAGACCTAATAATTCGAAGGTTTTTTGAAACATGCCCAGTATTGGTTGACAGGTGTCCATATTGTCATCCCCGAAGGTAATCAGGGTAATAACCTTTTTTCCTTTTATTCTTGAATTATAATCCTCATCCATAAATGCGATAGACCTGTCTATTGCGAGCTTCAACTGTCCTGATGGCCCAAACCAGTAAAGGGGTGTGGCATAGACGATAAGGTCCGATTCCATAATATATTTCCTTATATCCTTCATATCATCGTTGATTTTGCATATCCCTTTTTTTAAACAGGCATAACAACCCTGACAAGGTCTTATATTCATATCGTTGAGGTAGAGCATCCTGACGCTGTGTCCTTTATTTTTCAGCGTTCGGGAAAGGATATTGACGAGTTGTATGGTATTACCGTCTTTCCGTGGACTTCCAAAGAGAATGACTGTCTTCATTATATTTCCTCCTTGATTTTTGAATTGTCCTTCATTATATGGATATTTCAATGGACGGGTCAAGTGGCTATTATGATAAGGTGAAAAAGGGATTGACAGATTTTTAACCGGTTGCTATAGAAAAAATTACAAATATGTTTATAATGTAAGTATTAAAAGGTATTTAGCTTGCAAGCCTGTGAGCCTGCAAGCATAATTATATACAGAGAGGGGGTATATAATGGAGAACAAACAGGAAAGTAAGGGTTGGAGTCCCTATCTCGCTGGTGCTCTGACAGGGTTGCTCCTTGTATTTTCTGTTTGGTTTACCGGAAAGTATGTGGGAGCATCAACTACTTTTGTTCGAACAGCAGGGCTTGTTGAAAGATTGTTCGACCAGGAACGGGTAGCGAAAATGGAATATTTTATGAAAGAATTGCCAAAAATCGACTGGCAGTGGATGTTTGTGGTGGGTATATTTTTCGGTTCTCTCATTGCCTCAACGACCTCAAAAACCTTTCGCTTGCAGGGTGTGCCCGCCATGTGGGAAAGCCGTTTCGGTCCTCACAAGGCAAAACGGGCAGTTGTTGCCTTCCTGGGCGGAATTGTTGCAATGTTTGGAGCAAGGTTAGCCGATGGGTGACCGAGTGGTCACGGGCTGAGCGGTTCGCTCCAGTTAGCTGTCAGTGGATACATTTCTTTGATATGTTTTTTTATCGGTGGTCTCATTGTTGCCTTGATTCTCTATAAAGGAGCTCACAAAACATGATAAAAGAATTGATATATGGGTGTGTAACGGGGATTCTGTTTGGATTTCTTCTACAAAAAAGCCGTGTGATCCGTTATGATAGACAACTTGGTGCGTTACGTTTGATTGACATGACAATTGTGAAGTATATGTTTTCAACGATACTGGTGGCAATGGTTGGAGTTTACCTCCTTAAAGACCTTGGTATTGTGAAGCTTTCTATAAAATCAACGGTTTTGGGAGGTAACATCATAGGCGGTCTTATCTTTGGGTTTGGCTGGGGGTTTCTCGGTTACTGTCCGGCAACCTCATTAGGAGCATTAGGGGAAGGGCGGTGGGATGCTGTCTGGGGTATCCTTGGTATGCTGACAGGTGCAGCTATCTTTGCGGAAAAATTCCCCCTGTTAAAAACATCTGTTCTGAAATGGGGTGTATATGGAAAGATCACGATACCTGAGGTGTTGGGCGTGAACCATTGGATTATCATAGTATTGTTTGTTATAGGAGGATTATTCCTTTTCAGGTGGTTTGAGAAGAAGGGGCTTTAATGGGCTGCCGGATAAATGATGAGGCAGGAGGAGGTATACAATGCATGACAAAGAAAGGTTGGTGGTAATAGGTGGTGTGGCGGCAGGTATGAGTGCTGCGAGCAGCGCCAGACGGATCAAACCAGAGATGGAGGCTACTGTTCTTGAAAAGGATTACTTCATATCCTACGGGGCATGCAGCCTCCCTTACTATATATCCAATGATGTGAAGAATTTTAACGATTTGATTTCCCTTACCCCGAATGTAGCAGAGCAAGAGCGCGGTATCAGTGTTCTTACCCGTCATGAAGTCACGGGCATTGATTTTGAGAAAAAACAAGTCTTTGTGAAAAACCTGGAAAACAATAAAGAATCGAAGATGTCCTATGATAAACTCGTCATAGCCACCGGCGGTCTCCCCATTAAGCCCCCGCTCCCTGGTATTGATTTACCGCATGTGTTTACGATCAGAACCTTGCTGGATGGCATAGAAATAAAGAAGTATATAGATGAGTGGGGTTCCTTTCAGGTGTGTGTTGGCTCACCAGAATGTCTTTATGTCAACCGTTATGGTGCAGAGAAGCGGGAAATGAAAGCGGTGATAGTGGGGGGTGGCTATATTGGCATGGAGATGTGTGAATCTCTGCGCAAAAGGGGATTGGATGTTGCTGTAATAGAAAAGGCAGATCGGGTACTTGGTACCATGGATACTGATATTACGAAGGTTGTTGAAGAAAAGATAAAAGCAGAGGGTGTGAAACTTTACAAAGAAACCTCTGTAGAGGGATTCAGCGGACAGAATGGTATGGCAACAAAGGTGATAACAGATAAAGGTGAATTTGTAGCGGACCTGATATTGCTGGCAATAGGGGCAAGGCCAAACACAAAGCTTGCCAAAGATGCAGGGATAGCGCTCGGCGTGAACGGGGCTGTCAAGGTAGATGAGTATCTCCGGACAAATATCCCCGATGTATATGCGGCAGGCGATTGTGCAGAAGCGGTACACCTTGTCACTGGCAAGAAGGTGTATATTCCCCTTGGAACTACTGCAAATAAGCAGGGACGTATAGCAGGAGAAAATGCAGCAGGGATGAATAATGTGTTTGAAGGGGTAGTGGGAACGGCAGTGACAAAGGTGTTTGATTTGGAGGTTGCCCGTACAGGGCTTTCACCGCTCGAAGCGGACAGGGAAGGTTATAAATATTTCACTTCTACAATAAAAGGAAGGTCAAGAAGCAGTGCCTATCCGTCCGGTAAACCTATTACTGTAACCTATATGGTGGATAGAGAAACAGGCAGGCTCCTCGGGGCCCAAATGGCAGGCGAGGAGGGTGTAGCACACAGAATTGATACACTTGCAGCGTGCCTTTATGGTAGAATGGGTATTGAGGATGTGGCAAGGCTTGACCTTGGTTATGCACCACCCTTTGCAACGGTCTGGGATCCTATCCTGATTGCAGCGAATGTTGCATTGAAGAAACTCAGATAACTACAGTAGGCAGGAAACAGTAGGCAGTTGCTGCTTACTCCTTACCACATATTGTTTCCTAATCAAAGAAGGAAGTATGGTGGATGGTGGATAGATAATCGTTCTTAACCTCCCATCTCCTTGATTCTTTATTGCCCCATCTTCCCTCTTTCATGACTACTGAATCAAGATCAAAAAATGTTGAACTTTCAAGAGATACTGAAACGTAAGGATATAAGGTCGTTTATTTCAGAGAGTTGGTCTGTAAGCTGGCCCATGAGCCTGATTATGCTCTTTGAGTTCATATTAGGCCTCACTGATGTCTATATTGCAGGCAGGATTGGCAAGGAGATACAGGCTACATACGGCTTTGTGATACAGCTTTACTTTGTTCTCATCATTATAGGCAATGCACTCACCATAGGGTCTGTCTCACTTATTTCAAGGTTCTTTACATCAGATAATAAAAACCAATTTGCTGAGGCAGTCTATTCCACGGTTATCGCTACAATTGTAGCCGGTATCATATTCGGGACGGCCGGCATTTTTTTTACTCCAGAGATTATCAATATTATGCACATTCCCTCCGAGTTAAAAACTTTTGGCATCCCTCTCGGCAGAATTTATGCTGCCGGCCTGGTGTTTCACTATATTCTTATCAACACCAATGGTATTCTCAGGGCCTGTAAGAAAATACAGAGCTCCCTGAAGACTATGGCTGTCGTGTGCATTTCCAATATAGGGCTCAACTTTTTCCTTGTATTTCATACCTCCCTCGGTTTTAAGGGGATTGCACTGTCAACTGCTATCAGTGTGTTTATTGGAAGCATCTTGAACTTGTGGCACGTGAGGTCATTAATACCTGATATGAAGAGGTTTTCTTTTCATATCATAAAAAAAATAATCAATATTGGCTGGCCTTCGGGGCTGCTGCAAGCCCTGTGGCAGTTGAATTCAATGGCGATATTATTCATTATAAGTGCCTTGCCAAAACACAACATTGAAGTACTCGCTGCCTTTGCTACAGGCCTTAGAATTGAATCGGCTATTTTTTTGCCCGCCTTTGCATTTAATATGGCCAATGCAGTAATAATAGGAAATTTGTTGGGGGAAAAGCGTGAAGAAGAAGCGTTTCGTGGAGGTATTATTACCGCACTGATGGGGGTGCTGGTTGTCACTTTATTGACGATAGCCGTGGTCCTGAATGTACGGTGGATTGTATCGGTTATGTCGAATAATGATATTGTCATTGCTGAAACTATCAAATATCTCTATATCAGTATGTTATGCGAACCTATAATGGCGTGGTGGGTGATTCTCGGAGGTGGTTTAAATGGCGCAGGGGATACAAAAGGTGTTATGGTTGTCGTTGGTCTTGGTGCATGGTTAGTGAGGGTTCCTTTGAGTTATATTTTTGTGGTGATTTTTGGGTTTGGTGCAGTTTCAGTATGGTGGACAATGAACCTTTCACAGGTTGTGATGGCTTTTTTCATGACGCGGAGATATGTGAAAAAGCGGTGGATGGTGCAATAAAGAGATTTGACTTCAGAAATTTACTTTAAACTTCACCCTCCAGCCATTGTCGTGAGGTTCAAAGAAGGCATCCTGTGAACGCTGAAAATTCATACCCTTGCCAAGCAATATTTCCCCAAAGGGCGTCAGCCTGTATCCAAGTGAGACCTCTGTTTTATACTCCTTCGGAGAAATCTTCTTTAACTCCTTAATCTCAACGCTCTCAACTTTGGCCAAGGAAATGTAGGTTCTGTCCTCGGAGCCTTCATTCGGTTTTGTCATATACGGTGATGCTTTATCTGTGAACTGAATACCATAGGCTGTTTTCAAGTCCGTTGATGATTTATTTTCAGGTAATGGCTTTATCCTTACATACCCTTCTTGTTCGAGTTCTTTATACTTGTTGATAATTCCATCTTCAGCGCCAATGTTGTAGAGAAATCCATATTTTTGATAATATTTAGTAAAATCTGTCTGTTGTTCATTCTTGATGACTTCCCTAATCATCTTTATCGCTTCATCACGGGAGAGTTCGTTCGCATTGACGTAGTCTGCTGGATATGCAAATGTTAAGGAGAACACGATCAAACATGATAATACCATTGCTTTCATACTAAAAAAGCCTTTTCTTTTGCCTGAATTCAGTCTTCCACCTTCTTGTTTTCGCCCTCTTCAGAAATTATATCCTTAAGTTGAAAAAATGCAAAACATTTTGTATGCTTAATCCACATGAAACCAATAACATACTATAGCACAAATAATACCGGTGAGAGGGTTAACTTTGAAACTGCCTTATTGAAAGGCATGGCTTCACATTACGGGCTGTATATGATGGCGAAGGATGACATTCCCACAATAGCCACACACAGCATAGCAGATATGAAGTCCATGTCATACGCACAGATTGCCTATGAAGTATTATACCCTTTTCTCGGTTCTGAAATACCTGAGATCAAGCTAAAGGCGCTTCTCGAAGAAGCATACCGGCAAAATACAATACCTACAAGGGTACAGCATGTGACAGGTAACACATATATTATGTGGTTAACGCAAGGCCCTACATACTCTTTCAAGGATTATGCGGCTCGTTTTTTCGCCAGAGCGTTGAACTACTTTCTTGGTGAGAGGGGATTAAGGAGGGCAGTTGTTGTTGCCACCAGCGGAGATACAGGCGGAGCTGTGGCTGATGCCTTATATGGTTTAGATAATATTGATAATGTGGTGTTTTTCCCGAAAGGATCGATCAGTGAAGGCCAGAGAAGACAGATGACTACTCTGGGAGACAATATTTATGCCTTTGAGGTCAACGGGGATTTTGATGTGTGCCAGTCCTTGGCCAAAAAGATTTTAGGTGACCAGCCATTTTCTGAAGAGGTTTTCGGGGACAGGGAAAGATTCACATCTGCAAACTCAATCAGTATAGGGAGGCTTCTCCCTCAGGCTGTGTATCCATTCTTTGCCTATTCAAGAATTGCTGAAAAGGGGGAAGAAATCGTTGCCAGTGTACCATCTGGAAATTTTGGAGACATGATGGGAACGGTTATAGCAAGGCAGATGGGTCTTCCGGTCTCAAGGATAATATGCGGCGTCAATGAGAATACTGAATTTCCCGAGTTTCTTGAGAGCGGTCAGTATATCGTAAGACCATCAATAAAATCACCCTCCTCTGCCATGATAGTATCTCACCCGAGTAATCTTGCACGGTTGATAGATTTTTATGGTGGACACATGTTTGATGAAAGGGACCCTGCAACGGGACAGGTCATAAAACCAGGTATCATTGACAGCATGCCTGATTTAGATGCCATGAGAAGGGACATATTTTCAGTGGGGATTTCCAATCTTCAACATTATGAAACAATGAAGGAAGTTTTTGAAAGATATGGTGTGATTCTTGACCCTCATGGTGCGGTGGGCTGGAGAACGCTGAAGATATTCTTGAAGGGACAGCATGACCAGCCTGCTGTGGTCTATGAAACGGCTGACCCGGGTAAGTTTCCCATTGATGTTGAAAAAGCAACAGGTGTAATCCCCGAGCTTCCTCCTGGCATGAAAAGGCAGGCAGGGCTAAAGGAAAGAATCTACAGTATTGAACATGAACCGGAGTATTCAACGGAAGGGTTAAAATTGTGTGACCCGCAGGTAGAAGAAGCCAAGAGAAAAATAGAGGAAATTTTCAAGGAGCAGGTGATACACGATGGGTAATGTATTGAAACACAATCGTCCCTCTGATGTAGCCTTACTTTCCAAACTTTTCCGGATAATACCGGTAATTTTCATCGTAATGACATTTTCTTCTTTTCTCTCCTGTGCCCTGTCTCAGGATTTGAAAAGTCTGAGCGCGGAAGAGTTAAAGAAGATGATTGACGAGGGAGTAAAGATGTCCATAGTAGACACAAGAAACGAAAATGAATATATAGAAGGTCATATACCTCATGCAATATTAATACCCCAGGAAAAGTTTGATGTAATCGAAACCCTCCTTCCAAAAGATAAGGATATGCCCATTGTATTTTATTGCAGGGGATATGGCTGATTGCCAAGCGTGCAAGCTGCGGTCGTAGCAAAGAAGGTTGGATATACGAATGTCTCTGTATACTTCGGAGGTTTCCCGGACTGGGCAAGGAAAGGATATGAGGTGGAGAAACCGTAATGTGCGTTTCCGAACGAACTTATTCCTCTGCCATCCGCTGTTTGTTGATTTTCATGGGCTTGCTCTTCGCTCTATCTATTGTTTCATGTCAAACAAAGGATGAAGGAATCTCTGAGGGGAAAAAGATTAAGGTCATAACCACCCTCTTCCCGCTCTATGATTTCACGAAAACTATCGCCGGAGATAAGGCGGTCATCAGCCTTCTTCTTCCTCCTGGAGTTGAAGCCCATAGTTTTGAGCCAAAACCAGGGGATATACTCAAAATTAATACTGCTGACCTGTTTATCTATACAGGGAAGTACATGGAACCATGGGTAGAGAATATCTTGAAAGGGGTTGATAACAAAAAGCTTTTAGTGGTAGATGCAAGCAACGGAGCTGTTATGTTGGAAGGCATTGAGGAGGATACCCATAAGCATGAGCATGGGACAATTGACCCGCACATATGGCTTGACCTGTCCAATGCCCAGAAAATGGTGGATACTATCTTTGAGGGGCTGACAAAAAAAGATCCGGAAAATAAGGACTTTTATTTGAAAAATGCTGAAGGTTATAAAACAAAACTACGTGAACTTGACAGGCAATACAGGGAAACCCTTTCCCATTGTAAAAAGGATATTTTCATCCATGGAGGACATTTTGCCTTTAATTATCTGGCAAAAAGGTATAACCTGAAATATATTGCAGCGTATAAAGGGTCGCCTGATGCAGAACCCACGCCAAAACGGATAATTGAGCTGAAAAAGAAGATGAAGGAGCAGCATATACAAACCATATATTACGAGGAGCTGATAATTCCAAGGGTTGCTCAGGTGATTGCAAATGAAACAGGCGCAACGCTGATGAAACTCCACGGTGCCCATAATATCAGTAAAGAGGATGTCGGGAAGGGTGTAACATTCATCTCCATTATGGAAGAGAATCTGAATAGTTTAAAGGTTGGACTTCAATGCCAGTAGATGTTCTGTTCGTTGATAAACTCTCTTTCCAGTATAATTCCACAGAAGTTTTGACCGATATTTCCTTTCACCTGAAGGCAGGGGATTATCTTGGGCTTGTAGGCCCCAATGGTTCCGGAAAAACGACGTTGATAAAACTGGTACTTGGATTTTTTAAACCAACGAAAGGAACTATTTCCCTCTTCGGGTATAATCCTGCTGGTTTTGAGGATTGGTATAAGATTGGTTATTTACCACAAAAGATTGCTTCCTTTAATCCCCATTTCCCTGCCACGGTCAGAGAGGTTGTGGCTATGGGTCTCCTTTCGAAAAAAGGATTTCCCAGGAGGATGAGCAAGTCTGATGATGTGCCTATTAATAAGGCTTTGGAATTGTTGGATATTCTGGATATCAGGAACGAGCTTATCGGTGAATTGTCAGGGGGACAGCAACAGAGAGTCCTTATTGCGAAGGCCATGGTAAGTGAGCCAGAGATTCTGATACTGGATGAACCCACAACTGCCATAGACCCTGAAATAAGGGAAAAATTTTATGGCGTTCTAAAAGGGCTTAATCAGAATAAAAACGTTACGATTATTATTATTACCCATGATATGGGCACTATAGGGAAGTATGCATCGAAACTTCTTTACCTTGACAAAAGGGTCATATTTTGCGGGAGCTTTGAGGCGTTCTGTGTCTCAGATGACATGGCGAATTATTTTGGTGAATTTGCTCAACACCTGATATGCCACAGACACAATTCAAAACAATAGGTAGTAGGGAGTAGGTAGGGAGCAGTAAGGAGTGATGAGTTAAAAGGCAGAGACTGGCAGCCGCAGGTTTCAGCCTGTGTGAAGTTGAAAAGTTAAGAAGGCAAGAAATTGAATAGAATTCGCAATCCTCAATCCGAAATCCGAAATCCGCAATCGATATATGGACATAATTGATCTCTTCAGCCATGGTTTCATCCAGAGGGCACTGATAGCTGGTTCGTTTATTGCTATACTGTGCTCTACGCTCGGTGTTTTTCTTGTATTGAGACGTCTTTCCCTCATCGGGGATGGGCTTGCCCATGTTGCTTTTGGTAGTGTTGCGATAGGGCTTCTTTTAAGGGTTTATCCTGTCTATGTAGCGATCCCGGTTGTCATGCTGAGCTCTCTCGGGATACTGAAATTAATTGAAAAGGCACGCCTGTATGGAGATGCGGCAATTGGTATTGTCTCTTCCCTCGGTATTGCTATCGGCATACTTTTAGCGAGTGCTGCCGGCGGGTTTAATGTTGACCTTTTTAGCTACCTCTTTGGCAATATACTGGCAATAAGCAATGTAGAGGTGGTCACCTCCATAATTCTCTCAGTGATGTTGATCCTCATTATCCTGCTTTTCTACCAGGAACTCTTTTCCATAACCTTTGATGAAGAATCGGCAAAAGCATCGGGTGTCAAGACGAAAACAATAAACACCATCCTTGTGCTATTGACCTCATTAACCGTTGTGCTTGCCATGAGGATTGTCGGGATAATGCTCATATCTGCCCTTTTGATCATTCCATCCGTTACCGCATTACAGATGGCGAAGGGTTTTAAGATAACAATGGTAATCGCTTCAATAGTAGGTGTGTTATCGGTTATTTTGGGTATTTTTATTTCCTTTGTTATTAACCTGCCCACCGGTGCCACCATTGTAATATTAAATTTTATCTTCTTTGCAATTGCCTTCGTCTGTAAGAATCTGCGGTCTTAACAGCAGACTAATGTATAGTCTACAGCCCTATAGCCTATGGTCTATAGTCTTCATTAAAAGTGCTTTCCTATATTGACAATACCTGGTATGGACATTATATTTAGTTAAACAAATAAATTCGGAGGATATGGCTATGGCTAAGAAAGTGATAGGTATAGACCTCGGGACAACCAACTCGGTAGTGGCAATAATGGAGGGTGGTGAACCGAAGATTATCATTAATGAGGAAGGGAGCAGGATTACACCAAGTGTTGTTGCTTTCACAAAAGACGGCGAGATACTTGTAGGTCAAACTGCAAAAAGGCAGGCAATTACCAATCCCGAAAATACCATATTTTCGATAAAGAGGTTTGTGGGCAGGAGATACAACGAGGTGCAAGGCGAGATAAGGACTGTGCCCTATAAAGTGGTGAGCGATCAGGAAGGAAACGCCAGGGTAGAGGTGAGAGGTAAACAATATACGCCGCAGGAGATTTCTGCGTTTGTACTTCAGAAATTAAAAAAGTCGGCAGAGGCTTATCTTGGCCAGACAATAGATGATGCGGTAATTACAGTGCCGGCGTATTTCAATGATTCTCAACGGCAGGCTACAAAAGACGCTGGAAGAATCGCAGGTTTGAATGTGCTCCGTATCATTAACGAACCAACAGCATCCGCCCTTGCCTATGGGCTTGATAGGAAAAAGGATGAAACGATAGCGGTGTATGACTTCGGTGGAGGTACCTTTGATATCTCCATACTCGAAGTAGGCGATAATGTTGTGGAGGTTAAGTCTACCAATGGTGATACGCACCTTGGCGGGGATGACATAGACCAGAGGGTTATAGAATGGATTGTAACTGAGTTTAAAAAAGATCAGGGGATTGATCTTTCAAAAGACAGGATGGCGCTCCAGAGATTGAAAGAAGCCGCTGAAAGGGCTAAAATCGAACTTTCCACAACAATCGAGACAGAGATAAACCTTCCTTTTATTACCGCTGACAGTTCAGGGCCGAAACATCTTAACATGAGACTGAGAAGGGCAGAGCTTGAGCAGTTGGCTGATGACCTTATTCAGAGGTCCGTTGAGCCATGTAAAAGGGCTCTGGAGGATGCGAAGCTTAGTTCCAATAAAATCGATGAGGTTGTGCTTGTCGGTGGTTCTACAAGGATACCGAAAGTGCAGGAGATTGTGAAAAACTTCTTTGGCAAGGAACCGCACAGGGGCGTGAATCCCGATGAGGTGGTAGCGCTTGGCGCTGCGGTACAGGCAGGTGTATTGGCTGGCGAAGTAAAAGATGTATTGCTTCTCGATGTGACGCCTCTTTCTCTTGGAATAGAAACCTTGGGCGGGGTTCTGACAAGGATTATAGAGAGAAATACGACGATACCCACGAAGAAAAGTCAGATATTTACCACCGCTGAAGACAGCCAGTCGAGCGTGGAGATCCACGTGTTACAGGGTGAGAGGGAATTTGCGAGAGACAACAGAACCCTTGGCAGATTTCATCTTACAGGGTTACCCCCGGCACCGAGGGGTATTCCACAGATTGAAGTTACCTTTGACATAGATGCGAACGGTATACTCCATGTATCTGCGAAAGACCTTGCCACATCGAAAGAGCAGAATATTACCATAACCGCATCTACCGGTCTTAGTGAGGCAGAGATACAGAATATGGTGAAAGATTCTGAAATGCACGCTGAAGAAGATAAGAAGAGGAAGCAGGAAGTTGAAATGAGGAACCAGCTTGATAACCTTGTGTATAATACAGAGAAGACATTGAATGAGAATAAAGATAAGCTGGCAGGCGATGATGTGAAGCTCCTGGAAGAGGCATTGGCTTCAGCAAAGGATGCGATAAAGGGCGGAGACCCGGAAAGGATAAAAAGTGCAACGGATGACCTTACAAAGGCCTCTCATAAGCTTGCGGAGACATTGTATAAGAAGACTGCCGGTGGTCCAACTTCGCAGGGGCAGCAACAGCAGGAAAGTAGACCCCAGGGAGGTCCAAAAGGGGATGACGATGTGGTGGATGCTGAATTTGAGGATGTGAAGAAATAGGGGGATTGAATGGTGATTGGTATTAAAAACGATAAAGCGATAAAAGACAGAATCTTTATCCCTGCAGAGCTTCCTATACTACCCCTTCGCGGGACTGTTGCCTATCCTGACCTCGTGATGCCTCTTATAGTAGGCAGAGAGCGGTCTATCAGACTTGTTGATGAGGCGATGAACAGGGACAAGATGATAGGTATCATCACACAGAAGAATCCGGACATAGAGGACCCTAATATTGAAGACCTCTATACCATTGGAACCATTGCTACCATTATGAAGATGGTGAAGATGGTGGATGGAAGCCAGAGGGTAGTAGTCCAGGGTATATGCAGGTTTAAGCTTATAGAGTTTACACAGAAAGAGCCGAACCTTAAGGCAAAGATATTGCCAATCTTCGAGGATTATCAGAAGGATATAGAGATTGACGCAATGTACATAAATCTGAAAAATCTCTTTAAGAAGGCGGTTGAAATGGCGCCTTATCTCTCTTCTGACCTGTCTCAGATTGCAACGAAGATAGAGATTCCCGGAAACCTCACTGACCTTATTGCCACTACAATCAATATAGGGGTAACGGAAAAGCAGGAAATCCTTGAAAAGATTGATTTAAAAGAGAGAATGAAAAAGGTCACAATTTTATTGAACAGGGAGGTAGAAACCCTTGAGTTGAGCAGCAGAATCCAGTCCCATGTGAAAGAAGGCATTGATAAGACCCAGAGGGAATACTACCTGAGGGAGCAACTCAAGGCGATACAGAAAGAGCTTGGCGAGACAGATGACCGGTATACGGAAATGGAGGAATTGAGGAAGAAAATCCTTGACGCTCAAATGACACCGGATGTTCAGAAGGTTGCCATGAAAGAGCTGGACAGGTTATCGAAGATGAGTACAATGTCGGCAGAATACACCGTTTCAAGGACATATATTGATTGGCTTGCTGAACTTCCCTGGTCAAATGCTACAGAAGATAATTTGAATATTGGAGATGCCAACAGAATTCTCAATGAGGACCATTACAACCTCACAAAGGTAAAAAAGAGGGTGCTTGAGTATCTTGCGGTGAGAAAGCTCAAGTCTGATATGAAAGGTCCTATACTGTGCTTTGTGGGACCTCCCGGTGTGGGAAAGACATCCCTTGGCAAGTCTATTGCAAGGGCTCTCGGAAGAAAGTTTATGAGGATATCCCTCGGCGGCATAAGGGACGAGGCAGAAATCAGGGGACACAGAAGAACGTATGTAGGAGCTTTGCCTGGCAGGATAGTCCAGGGTATTAAAAAAGCAGGTTCTAATAACCCTGTTTTTATGCTTGATGAAGTGGATAAGATTGGTATGGACTTCAGAGGGGATCCATCGAGCGCATTGCTTGAAGTACTGGACCCTGAACAGAACTTTTCCTTCAGTGACCACTACCTTGAAGTGTCCTTTGACCTTTCCAAGGTGATGTTCATAGCAACGGCAAACATGCTTGATCCAGTTCCGCCTGCTTTGAAAGACAGGATGGAAGTCATCGAGCTTCCCGGTTATACAGAAGAAGAGAAATTAATGATAGCGAAGCAGTTTCTCATTCCAAAGGAACGTGCCGAGCACGGGCTTCATGAAGACCTGATTGGATTTGAGGATGAAGGATTAAAGATTATTATCCGATCCTACACAAGGGAATCAGGGGTGAGGAACCTTGAAAGGGAGATTGCAGCGGTATGCAGAGCCGTGGCAAAAGATGTTGCGGAAGGTCAGACAGAAAAGAAGGTAATCACCGCAGAGAGTATCCATGGTTATCTTGGCCCGATTAAATATTTCTCTGAGGTAGCGTTAAGGACAAAATACTCAGGTGTTGCAACAGGTCTTGCGTGGACACCAACCGGTGGGGATATCCTTTTTATAGAGTCCACCAAGATGAGAGGCAAGGGGAATCTCTCCCTCACAGGCCAGCTCGGTGATGTGATGAAGGAGTCAGCCCAGGCTGCATTGAGTTATATAAGGAGTAAGGCAACAGAATTTAATATTGTGGAAGATTTCTTTGAGAAAAACGACCTCCATGTTCATGTGCCGCAGGGTGCTATTCCAAAGGATGGACCATCTGCAGGCATTACCATGCTTGTTTCCCTTGTCTCATTACTTACCGACAGGCATGTGAGGAATGATGTGGCGATGACAGGTGAGGTTACGTTGAGAGGGCTTGTGCTGCCTGTGGGCGGTATCAAGGAGAAGGTGCTTGCGGCAAAAAGGGCAGGGATAAACAATGTAGTCCTGCCCAAGATGAACGAAAAGGACCTTGAAGAAGTGCCTGAAAGTATTAAGGAGAACATGGAGTTTACCTTCATCGAGAGGATGGATGAAGCGATACAGTTTTGTCTGTCGTGAGGGAAAAGCGTGGAGTTGTGAGTCCGGAGTTCAAATAAAAAAGCAGGGCCATTTCTGACCCTGCTTTTTTATTGATACTGAATATCGTTTTACTTTCTCAACTTTCTGCTCAAACCGGCAAGTCCGACTAACCCAAAACCGAGAAGAAGTAAGGTTGTAGGTTCTGGAACCTGGGAAACCTGGCTGAAGACCGCAAACTGTCCTCCCTGACCTGGAACATTTTCACTTTTACAACCGTTTTCATATGTATATGCAGCCATATTATATGTAACACCCTGTGTTTTAATATAAAAGGCATAATCCCCTGTTGGTGTGAAAGGTTCAGAAAAGTGGTCTGCCCAGAGGAGTGGTACTTTATGATTAGGATTAGCTAACTCGTAATAGCCAAAAATGTTGCCTTTACCACTGTTACCTTTATCATAATTATCGGCCCAGTGAGCGAGATAATCAGCGGTACCGTTAGGATTTTTCGTAATTTTGATAATCATATCGTTGTAGTCTTTGTCTCCTCCCGTAATCTTGAGATCTTCTACACCGATCCAGTAGGTCTGGCTACCACCAACCTGAAAATAGAAAGAAGAATCATAGTTAGTTTTACTAACCGGTGTGGTGCCCCAGTAAGACATAGGACCAGGCCCCCCAGTAGTGAAAGCCCCGGTGTTTGACATCCAATAGCCTATGTTCATCTTGCTTCCATCCGAAGATGCACCGGCCCAGAAAGGCGAGCCACTTTCGGTAGGTGTCACCCAGTCTTGCCATGAACCACTACCACTGATCGTATCGGCAAAAACATTCGGTGCAACCAGAAGCATTGCCACCACCAATAAAAACATTACTGATATAAATCTTTTCATTGTCTTACCTCCTTTCATTTTTATTATAAATAACATACCTTTATGATATGCAACTTCCATGCCACAAGCACCATGCCTACTATGGGAGTATGTGTGGTGTTATCAAAACATTTTGAATATCAAGCAGTTATTCAATCCATCCGTATGATTCAGTGAAAACATACACGTGTCAGCTTGTATAGTGCTTCTGAAAAAAAATGTAAATTATACCGACAGTATTTTGTTCAATCTCCCGTGGTATTCTCGTAATGTTGAATAAATACAACAAGTTTACTTGTGAAAGAAAATTGTAAAACTTCTTTACATAGGATTTCTTTGCCAGGGGGGTTATGATTTCAATATAAGGATAGCAATGATAGCATTGACAACACTTTATGGACAAATATTGCAAAAAATCACATAGTAAATAATCTTGACAATGATATATAAAGGTTTGTTAGGTTTTACTTTTCTTGCGAGTGTCCTGTCCCGCAAATACCTTACAGTTCAATTGCTGTTCTTCTCGAACCGGAGAAAGGAGATTCCCTTCGCACTCCGGCACTCCATTCCCGACCATACTAAGATTTGCTCCACTGAAACGGGCAAACTTGCCCCATAAAGATGAGGGGCTTCGGACATGCCCATTTCCCCTTTCGGGACATTCCACCTACAGCCGGGTACACATGGAGGTACGACATGGGTGGCACCCGCTCGTTCCATAGTCGTGCTACAGGAACACACCTCCATGAGTGTAAAGAACTGTTAGGGACAGGACACTGGAAAGGTGTTCTTGGAGCGAACATCAGAGCATCTTTTGGTTACCTTCTTGAGCGTAGTGAGCGTCACGATAGGATAAATTGCACTGTCTGAGGCTAAAAGCCGAGTTTGCAATTCAAGCGAACGAGTTCTTATACCAATTTGATATCAAATATACAGTAATGGAAAATTGTCTCTGGAGTAAGCATCGAAAAATTATTGGGTACCCATCTTGTCGAAGCGAAGCGTCCCCGTGAGGGACTCAGGAGCATGTTTGAGTCCCGCGTAGTGGGACGAGTTTGCGGATGAGAGCATAGCAAGATTTAGAATGGGTAAGAATTTTGAGCTGGCGAACGGAAGAGATATTTTCCATGTTATGATAACTTTATGTATGACGTCAAATTAGTATTAGAACAGGTGAAAGAGGCGATGTGGAGAACGGAAGGAATATCTTTCCCGCAACTCTAATAATGGTTTTGCTGCCTTCTGCCTGTTGCTTTCTGCTTACTGCCTACTCCCTATCACGGGTTTCATGAAGACCTGATTGGATTTAATCAAAAGAATTCCTCGAAGCTCTGCTTCGGGGTAAGAATCCAGAATTCAGAAGGGGGATTCAAATATCTTCAAAAAAAATTCTGACTTCTGACTACTGTATTCTGTATTCCAGATACCTCGCAGCTCTGCTGCGGGGTAGTTCATTCGATCCTTCATCGAGAGGATGGATGAAGCGATACAGTTTTACCTGTCATGAGGGAAAAGTATGGAGTTGTGAGTCCGGAGTTCAAATAAAAAAGCAGGGTCAGAAATGGCCCTGCTTTTTTATTGATACTGAATATCGTTTTACTTTCTCAACTTTCTGCTCAATCCGGCAAGTCCGACTAACCCTAAACCGAGAAGAAGTAAGGATGTTGGTTCTGGAACTGATTGAGGAACGTAGACCAACATATCCTGTTTAGGATCACTATAGGTTACAGGTCCCTTTGTTGACATCTGACCCCACAGGTTCAAAACTTGTACAGAATTGCCTGTGTAATCCGCCTTGGCCTGTGAATCACTAAACCCTGCGGTGCCAAGCGCCGCAATGAAGCTGTTTGAGGGTCGTGCGCCAATCTCACCCTCAAGCCACCAGATTGTAGCCTGGAGCTGGCCAGCCGAAGCCAGATGATTAGTACCGGGGTAGTCGCCCAATGTACCCGTTGCAAACTTTTCATATAGCCAAGCTGTACCCACAGAAATTGGATCAGGGTCACCACCATTCAAACCACCATGTATTGCCCCACCACTGATCTCGTAAAAATACGTACTGCCAGGATTGAAATATTCATTCCTTTCAAGGCAGAATGTCTGAGGGTTATAGCCTACGGGCAGATCGCCTCCGTTGGGTGTGAGAGTGAACTCACCGCCAGTTCCAAAGCCGATGTTAGCGGAATAAGCGCCCGTGTCTACTTTGACAGTATTAGCCAAGACCACAGGTACCGTCATGATAACCAAAGCCACCACTAAAAACATTACTGATATAAATCTTTTCATTGTCTTACCTCCTTCCATTTTTATTACAAATAACATACCTTAATGATATGCAACTTCTATGCCACAAGCACCATACCTACTATGGGAGTATGCATGGTGTTATCAAAACCTTTTGAATATCAAGCAGTTATTCAATCCACCCGTATGATTCAGTGAAGGCATGCACGTGTCAGCCTGTCTGGTGCTTCTGAAAAAAAATGTAAATTATACCGACAGTATTTTGTTCAATCTCCCGTGGTATTCTCTAAATGTTGAATAAATACAACAAGTTTGCTTGTGAAAAAAAATTGTAAAACTTTTTTACATAGGATTGCTTTTCCAAGGGGTATTGTTTCAATAAATGAGAGAAATGATAGTATTTACAACACTTTATGAACAAATATCACATTGTAAATAATCTTGACAACGGTACATAAAGGTTTGTGCTGCCTTCTGCCTACTCCTTACCGCCTACCGCTTACCGTCTATTGCCTCCTCCCTGCTCACGGTGTTAACTGCACCTGGTCCCCGAAATGTTCTGATAGGGCTGCTGATAATGCATCAGCGTCAGGCTGGTTTTCAAACTCTACCATCAGTTCACCTCCGTCGCCAACGACAAGCCTGCCGTATTTTTTTACCACCGCAGCAATATCATCTGGCTCTACTGTCCACCAACCGCGTGTCCGCCGCAACAACTCCTCACCTTTTAACTGTTGGGGTGTTTCAAGGTCAATAGTACGGAACCATGCGGTCCATCCGATTTGGGCTGGTGCTCGAAGCACGGGGCTTACAGGATCATGGTAGATGCGGCAGCGGCCGAATAATCGGAAACGTATCACGTGAATACTTCCCTGAGAATACCTGCAATCCCCTCGTTGAGGGGTAGCAGATCAGGAGGAACATGGATACGGTTTATTGTAAGGCAATGGGTAAGGCAATAGACATAAAGGGCAGCAATTTCTTCTTCATTGTTCGCAATGCCTCTGTTTACTGCAAGCCTCCATGCCTTCTCAAATGATTTCAGTGCTGCTTCACGAACCCGGCGAAGTCTGTAATCAAAAGGCGAAATATGCAAACGCAGGAGCAGTTCCCTCTGTACCTTCTCCATCTGTGCAAAAACCGTCCGTAGGTATAGTACCTGTGGGTCTCTGCCCCATTCATCCCCTGTCAACTACACCCCCAAGGTTAAAACCAATTATTGGTTTATTGGTTGATTAGTGATTTGTTTTTCATAACCAATCAACCAATCGAACCAACTCAACTATTCAACTGGTTATCTGCTAGTGTCACGTTCCATAAATCCCATGTCCATTATGCCACCAATGGTTTCCCTGTATATGTCCATGCAAAGGGATGTGCCCTATTTTCGGTATAGTGCTGGATATAGTGCATAATCTGATCGACCATCTGTTTCTTTGAT
>CAIJOT010000096.1 GCA_903822335.1 uncultured delta proteobacterium | reverse complement strand
AGTCTACTCTGAAAATGGGGATACACCGTCCATGGGATATACTGAACTCTTTATATATCCAGGATACAGATTTAAGGCAGTAGATGCACTGATTACCAACTTTCATTTGCCAAGGTCTACCCCGCTCCTCCTTGTTTCAGCGTTTGCCGGAAAGGATCAGGCAATGGAGTGTTACAGGGAAGCAATGGAAAGAAGCTATAGATTTTACAGCTATGGGGATGCAATGTTCATTGTATGAAAGCTCTGGAGATTGTGAAAGAGGATAGGCTTGCAAGGCTTGGCATCCTGAAGACAGAACATAGCGATGTTGAAACACCTGTATTTATGCCTGTAGGAACCCAGGGTACGGTGAAAGCCACTACCCATAAAGATTTAAAAGAAATGGGAATTAAGATAATTCTGGCAAATGCGTATCATCTTTATTTAAGACCCGGTGACAGCCTGATCAGGGAGATGGGAGGAATTCATAGGTTTTCCGGATGGGATGGTTCAGTGCTCACAGACAGCGGGGGTTACCAGATCTTCAGTCTTGGCGTACTCCGTGAAATAAAGGAAGAGGGTGTGTTATTCCAATCCCACATTGATGGGTCAAAACACTTTCTCTCCCCGGAAAGGATTGTGGAGGTTCAGGAGAATATAGGTGCTGATATATCTATGTGTCTCGACGAATGTGTACCCTATCCCTCATCGTATGAATATACAAAAGCCTCTGTTGAGTTGACCTCAAGGTGGGCGAAAAGATGCAAAAATGCGAAACAAGATGAAGGAAAATTACTGTTTGGAATAGTTCAGGGTGGGTTTTATAAGGATTTACGGTTAAAATCTGCTGGTGATTTAGTAGATATGGATTTTGATGGTTATGCTGTGGGAGGATTAAGCGTAGGGGAGCCTAAGAGTATTATGTGGGAGATGGTGGACACGGTTCTGGAATTATTACCCCGTGAGAAGCCAAGGTATCTGATGGGTCTTGGTTTTCCCGAAGACATTGTTGAAGGGGTGAAAAAAGGGATAGACATGTTTGATTGTGTTATTCCTACAAGACACGCGAGGAACGGGAATCTCTTTACGTGGAATGGCAGGATAAATATAAAAAACACAAAGTACACAAAAGACGAGGCGCCTGTTGATGAAGAGTGTGCCTGCTATACCTGTAGAACATTTTCCAGAGCCTATCTAAGGCACCTTTTTGTGTCTCATGAACTCACGAGCTATTACTTAAATACGTTGCATAATATATTTTTTTATGCGGATTTATTGAAGAAAGTGAGAGAAGCGATTTACAGAGGGGTGTTCGAAGCATTTTATAATGAATTTAAAACACGATGGAAGGGAGGTGAAGTACAGGATGAATATAGCATATGCAATGGGTAGTCAGGCAGGTGCCGGACTGGGTAGCAGTCAATGGATGAGTTTGCTTCCCCTTGTCCTCTTGTTTGTGGTCTTTTATTTTTTATTGATTCGACCACAACAGAAAAGGGCAAAACAACAGAAGGCATACCTTGAAAGTTTGAAAAAAGGCGATAGAGTTTTAACATCAGGCGGTTTATATGGTACAATAACAGGTATTACAGACAATGAAGTAACCTTGGAGATTGCCGAAAAGGTAAGAGTGAAAGTAGCGAAAAATGCAATAGCGCATCAGTAATGAATGTAGCGAAAGGAGAATAACGTGGGAAGGTATGAAAATATTGTGGTAATTAACCCCGATTGTACGAAAGAAGAGGAAGAGAATCTTCTAAAAAGGATAAAAACGAACATTGAGAAATCAGGCGCTCAAATAGTAAAGCTTGATGACTGGGCAATAAGGAAGCTTGCATATCCTATCAAGAAAAAGGATAAAGGGCATTATTACTTTTATCTTATTGATATGGATGAGGGCGGTGTGGCCGGCCTTGACAAGTTTTATAGAAATGTAGACCTTATCCTCAGACATCTATTTGTGAGTGTTGGGGAGAACGAAAAAGGCCCGGAGAAACCACCCGACCAGGTTTCTTTTGATGAGCTGGAAGGCGAATTTGCATGAACAAGGTTTTTTTTGCAGGGAAGTTAAAGGTAAAACCGGAGGTGGTCTATACACCCAAAGGGGAGAAGGTTGTAAGGTTTCCATTATGGATTGAAGAGGGGGATTTTAGTATAGATGTGGTGTGTATTGACCAGCAAGGTTTGAAAGATTTTGATGAGAACATTGGAAAGAAGATTATGGTATCAGGAATGCTGACGAAGACTTTAGGCAGGTCACGTGATGTGTTTACATTAAAGGCGAATAAAATTTTATGGATGGAGGAATAAATGCCAAGACCAGGACCAGCAAGAGCACCAAGAGGACATGATTCACAAAAGAAGAGGGTATATATGAGAAAGAGGGTTTGCAGATTCTGTCAGGACCAGAATCTGGCGATTGATTACAAAGACCCTAAGCTTTTGAAGCATTTTATCACAGAGCGGGCAAAGATAATGCCGAGGAGGATGACAGGGACGTGCGCGAATCATCAGAGAAAAGTGAAAGTGGCAATAATGATGGCAAGACATATTGCTTTTCTACCTTTTACCACACTTTCAAAGTAATGGAGGCTATCCTATGAAGGTCATACTTACCGAGGACGTGAGAGGCACCGGGAAAAGAGGCGCTGTGATAGATGTGAGAGATGGATATGGGAGAAATTTTTTGATACCGAGAGGGTTAGCGCTTCCGGCAACTGAAGGGAACATGAAAAGGTTTGAAAATATAGTGAAAGACCTTGTAAACAAGAAAGGAAGAAATTTACAGGCTGCAGAGGATATCAAGGCAAGGTTAGAGGAGTGTTCGCTGAATATTAAGAAAAAAGTAGGGGTAGACGGAAAACTTTTTGGCTCTGTTACACCAAAAGATATTGCAGAAGGCGTAAAAAAGGTCTTGGGAGTGGAAATTGATAAAAGGCATATAAGGATTGATGAACCAATCAAGATGACTGGGACATATACCCTGGAAATCCATTTAGAACAGGGTGTCCATGCTACAGTAAAGGTTGAAGTAGAAAAAGAAGAATAGATGGCAAGGGTCTTAAAAAACACACAAGAGATAAAAAGGCGCATACCACCGCAGAATTTGGAGGCAGAACAAGCTCTCCTCGGTGGTCTGCTCATTGATCCTGATTCAATAAACAAAGTCGTTGATATCGTGGACCCTAACGATTTTTATAAAGATGCTCATGGCAGGATATATGGAGTCATGCTTGACCTCTATGAAAAAAATGATGCAATAGACATAATCACTGTAAGTAGTGGGGCGAAAGATAAGGGTATTATCGAAAAAATAGGGGGGGTTACTTACCTTAACACCCTTGTGGATCTCATGCCAAGTGGGGCAAATATCACCCAATACGCAAAAATGGTGAAGGAAAAGGCGCTCCTTAGAAACCTCATGAATGTGGCTACTGAGATTATTGAAAAGGGGCATGCGATAGATACGGATGTGGATAGCTATATAGATGAAGCAGAAAAGATGATTTTTCAGGTTTCTGAAAATAAGTTTCGTCCTTCCTTTTTTGCCGTGAAAGACATTGTGATGGACAATGTGAAAACCATTGAGAGACTGTATGAAAAGAAGCAGCTTGTTACAGGTGTACCCACAGGATTTACTGAGCTTGACAAGCTTACAAGCGGTCTGCAGCCTTGTGATTTGATTGTGGTTGCGGGAAGGCCAAGCATGGGCAAAACAGCCCTTTGTATGAATATTGCTCAATATGTCGCAACTATGAAAGAGGATCCTATCCCGGTGGGCATTTTCTCGATGGAGATGGCAAAAGAACAGCTCGTTACAAGACTCCTTAGCTCTGAATCAGAGATAGAGCATACGAAATTACGGACAGGAACACTATCAAGCGCAGAATGGCCAAAACTTGCTCAGGCTGCAGGTAAATTGTGTGAGGCATCAATCTTCATAGATGATTCTCCCTCGATGGGCGTGCTTGAACTGAGAGCAAGGGCGAGGAGGCTAAAAAAAGAGCATGACCTTGGATTACTCATAGTAGATTATTTGCAGTTGATGAGGGGTAGAACTTCTATTGAAAGAAGGGAACAGGAAATATCAGAGATCTCGAGGTTCTTAAAATCCCTTGCAAAAGAGTTGCGTATTCCTGTTATTGCTATATCACAGTTGAACAGGATGGTTGAGCAGAGAGAAGACAAGCGGCCAAGGCTTTCTGATTTGAGGGAATCGGGTGCGATTGAACAGGATGCAGATGTCATCATGTTTATTTATAGAGATGAGGTGTACAATAAAAGCTCGAATGAAGACAATAAAGGCATTGCCGAGATTATCATCGGGAAACAAAGAAATGGGCCGACAGATACCATTCGGCTTGCTTTTTTAGATAAATATGCTACCTTTAAGAATCTGTATATAGAATGAATATTCCTAATCTATTATCTATCTTCCGTATATTCGTTACGGTATTTTTTATCATAGCCGTCGATCACAGAGAATTTCGAATAGCCCTGTACCTTTTTATCATCCAGGGTATAAGTGACCTCCTTGACGGGTTTTTTGCAAGGGTAATGGATAAGAAAACCAACCTTGGGGCTTTTCTTGATCCGATAGCAGATAAGGTGATGCTTGTATCTTCGTATCTTGTTCTTTACCTGCAAAGTATCATACCTTTCTGGGTTACAGCCGTGGTACTCTTCAGGGATTTAGTTGTGTCTTCAGGTTTTTTAGTCCTTTATAAACTTTCCTATAAAGTAAAGCTATCCCCGAGCCTTCTGGGCAAGCTGACCACAGCTTTCCAGGTTGCTACAGTGATTTACATCCTGTGGTCTAATGTGCGGGCTTATGAATTATATTTTTTCTCCGCCACCGTTCTTTTTACTATAGTCTCAGGTTGCCAATATGTCACGAGAGGTTTCAGCGTCTTTTTGAAAAAAGAAAATGTTTGACAACTACAATAGCTTTTGATTAGTATTTACTACCAATTTGCAATCCAAACAATAGTAATACAGATAGGCGGGGCGCACGTCCTCACCCCGCATACAGCGGGACAGGCTATCTTAATTGACGTTTGTATCATTGAATTGTGAGTTGGTATAAAACAAAAAACAGGAGGTTGAAATGTCTGTTAAAATCGCCATAAACGGTTTCGGAAGGATAGGGAGGCTTGTCTTAAGGGCTGGTTATAAGAGTAACGATGTAGAATTTGTAGCGGTGAATGATATTACAGATGCAAAAACACTTGCCCATCTCTTAAAATATGACTCTGTCCATGGGATCATGGATGCAGAGGTAAAGGCAAAAGATGATGCTATTGTTGTGAATGGCAAAGAGCTAAAGGTATATGCCATAAGAGAACCAGAAAAATTACCCTGGAAGGAACTTGGTGTGGATGTGGTTCTTGAGAGCACAGGGAGGTTTACTGACAGGGAAGGCGCAGAAAGGCATATACAGGCCGGTGCAAAGAAGGTTGTAATCTCAGCACCTGCAAAGAATCCAGATGTAACATTTGTCCTTGGTGTGAATCAGGAAGTTTACGATAAGACAAAGCACCATGTGATATCAATGGGTTCATGTACAACAAACTGTTTGGCGCCGATTGTTAAGATACTATCAAAGGAGTTTGGTATTGAATATGGACTTATGACAACAATCCACGCATTTACAAATGACCAGGTTGTATTGGATGAACCGCATAAAGATCTTCGCAGGGCACGCGCTGCCGCACTTTCGATGATACCAACTACCACAGGTGCTGCAAAGGCAATCTCTGAGGTTTTACCGGAATTGAAAGGGAAGCTTGACGGTATGGCTATTAGAGTGCCTGTGCCGAATGTATCTATAGTGGATTTTGTTGCCACATTGTCGAAAAAAACAACGAAAGAGGAGATAAATGGCAAGTTCAAGCAGTATGCAGAAGGACCTATGAAAGGCATACTTGCCTGTGTGGATGAACCGTTAGTGTCATGTGATTTTAATGGCAATCCTCACTCTTCTACCGTTGACTTGGCGAATACGAATGTGATTGGTGGAAATATGGTGAAAGTATTGTCCTGGTATGACAATGAGTGGGGTTTTTCAAACAGAATGCTTGAATTACTCTCGTTTATTATGAAATAACCCTTAAACCATATCCCACATTCACATAAAAGGGGT
>CAIJOT010000095.1 GCA_903822335.1 uncultured delta proteobacterium | reverse complement strand
CCGGTGCCAAGGCAGCCCTTGCCAGGGCTGAAGCCAATGTCATGTCCATCAGGAATAGGGTTCAGCGTTACAAGGAGCTGGTTACCATAAACGCAGTCAGCCAACAGGACCACGACGACGCAGTTGCTGCCCTCAAGCAAGTGGAGGCTGATATTGAGGCCAACAAGGCGGCGGTAGAAACTACCCGTATCAATCTCGCCTACACACGCGTAATAGCGCCGATTACCGGGCGTATCGGCAAATCCAATGTGACCGTAGGCGCGCTTGCGACGGCGCATCAGGGTCTCGCCTTCACGACCATCCAACAGCTTGATCCCATCTATGTGGACGCGACACAGTCAAGCGCCAACTTGCTACAGCTCAAACGGAACATAGCGGCCGGTCGGATCAAAGGCGACGGCTCCGACCAGGCACGGGTGAAGTTGCTTCTTGAAGATGGCACGCCCTATCCACTAGATGGGAAAATGAAATTTTCCGATATCACCGTCGACCCCAGTACGGGATCGTTTATCCTCCGGATGGTCTTTCCGAACCAGAAACATACTCTTCTTCCTGGCATGTATGTGCGCGCCCTTGTCCAGGAAGGGGTGGTCGATCGTGCAATTCTTGCCCCGCAACAGGGGGTCTCCCGCGACCCGAAGGGGAATCCGGTCGCCTTGATTGTGGACGCTGAGAGTAAAGTCCAGCAGCGGATGCTCACGGTCGATCGCGCCATCGGCGACAAATGGCTCGTCACTTCAGGTCTTAAACCAGGTGATCGGGTGATCGTCGAGGGTATTCAAAAAGTGCGGCCCGGCGCTTCCGTAAAGGTTGTCCCCTTTGATGCCGGTAGGAGGGAAAGTCCGGAGACCGCGAAAGCAGTAGAGCCGCCTGCAAAAGCGAATTAAACGGAGGTGCCTTGATGTTATCGAAATTCTTTCTGGATCGCCCTGTCTTTGCCTGGGTCATCGCCATCATCATCATGCTGGCAGGCGGTCTTTCTATATATAATCTGCCCATATCACAGTATCCCCCCATCGCACCTCCGTCAATCTACATCCAGAGCTTTTATCCCGGAGCCTCGGCGGAGACCGTTGAAAACAGCGTGACCCAAATCATCGAGCAGAAGATGACCGGCCTTGACAAGATGATTTACCTGTCCGCCACCAGCGATTCTGCCGGAGCCTCCCGCGTCGATTTGACCTTTGCACCGGGAACCGATCCGGATCTCGCCTGGTCCAAGGTGCAGAACAAGCTCCAACTCGCCATGGCGAGCCTGCCCGAGGTGGTCCAGAGCCGGGGGGTCACGGTCGGCAAAGCCACCAGAAACTATCTGATGATTGTGGGTCTCATCTCGGAAGACGGCAGTATGGACGGTAACGACCTGAGGGACTATGCCCAATCCAACCTGGAGAAGGTGCTGGCACGGGTACCTGGCGTGGGCGAAGTGGAAAACTTCGGGTCCCAATATGCCATGCGCATCTGGTTCAGCCCCGACAGGCTGAACGATTACCATCTGACAATCGAGGATGTTATCACGGCACTCAAGTCGTACAATGTCGAAGTCTCGGCTGGCCAGTTCGGAGGGGCGCCCGCAGTGCAAGGTCAGCGCATGAACATCTCTATCATTGTCCAGAGCATGCTGAAAACGCCCGATGAATTTGCCTCCATTCCCGTCCGCGTCAATCCCGATGGCTCCATCGTGCGTATCAAGGACGTGGGACGGACAGAACTGGGAACCGACGCCTACGATATCGAGTCCTTTTACAACGGCAAACCTTCCGCGGGTATGGCCATCCGGCAGTCTGCTGGAGCCAATGCACTGGATACGGCCGATGCCGTAAAAGCAAAATTGAAAGAGATGAGCCGGTACTTTCCCCCGGGAATGAAGGTCGTCTATCCCTATGACACCACCCCCTTTGTCAGAGTGGCCATTGACGAGGTGGTCAAGACCCTTTTTGAGGCAATACTGTTGGTTTTTCTGATTATGTGGCTTTTCATGGGGAACATCCGCGCTACACTGATCCCGACCATTGCGGTGCCGGTGGTGCTCCTTGGGACCTTCGGGGTGCTGGGGCTTTTCGGGTTCTCCATCAATATGTTGACTATGTTTGCCATGGTGTTGTCCATCGGTCTTCTGGTGGACGACGCCATTGTGGTGGTGGAAAATGTGGAGCGGATCATGAGCGAGGAAGGACTTCCGCCCAAGGAAGCCACCCGCAAGTCCATGGAGCAAATCACAAGCGCCCTCATCGGTATCGGGCTTGTGCTCTCGGCGGTGTTCGGTCCTATGGCCTTTTTTGGCGGCTCCACCGGTGTCATCTATCGCCAGTTTTCCGTGACCATTATCTCCTCCATGCTCCTGTCGGTGCTTGTGGCCTTGATCCTGACACCTGTCCTCTGTGCAACTCTGCTCAAGCCTGTGGCGGCAGGGCATGAACCGGCAGAAAATGCGATCTTTTTCTTGCGGCCTTTTTTTGCGCGGTTTGACCGCATCTTTTTTAGGACCAGGGACCTCTATGTGAAACAGGTGGAACGCTCTTTTTCGAGAAAACTGCGCTACCTTGTTGTATATCTTGTGATCGTTGCAGTTGCGGGACTTATATTCTTTCGTATGCCCACGGCCTACGTTCCCGATGAAGACCAGGGGATCATGCTCGCCCAGGTAATGTTGCCGACAAGCGCCACCCTGGAACAAACCGAGAAGGTTGTGGGCGAAACACAGCAGTATTTCCAGAATAAAGAAAAAGAGGCAGTGGAATCCTGCATGACGATCTCCGGTATCGGTTTTTCGGGAAGGGCACAAACCAACGGCATGGTATTTATCAAGCTCAGGGACTGGAAACTCCGTAACCGGTCGGACCTGAAGGCGAAGGCCATTGCGGAACGGGCCACGAAGGCATTTTCTCAATTCCGTAATGCCATGGTGTTTGCATTCCCGCCACCTTCCGTGGTCGAACTGGGCAATGCGACCGGGTTTGACTTTCAGTTACTGGACCGGGGCGGACTCGGTCACGAAAAACTGATGGAGGCCCGCAACCAGGTCCTTGGCATAGCTTCAAAAGACCCGCGCCTGGCCAAGATGCGGCCTAACGGCATGGAAGATGTACCCGAATACCGGGTCGACGTGGACTGGGAAAAGGCTGGCGCCCTTGGGGTTCCCATTACCTCCATTCATAACACCATCTCAGTGGCCTTCGGCAGTGCCTATGTAAATGACTTCATTCAGGGTGGTAGGGTAAAACGGGTGTATGTTCAGGCAGACGCCCCTTACCGTATGTTGCCCAAAGACATAGAGAAGCTCTATGTTCGCAATACCACGGGTAAAATGGTTCCCTTTTCTTCTTTTGCCTCCGCCCACTGGACGTCCGGTTCTCCCAGACTCGAGCGTTTTAATGGCTTTCCGTCTATGAACATATGGGGAGAGCCGGCGCCGGGGAAAAGCTCCGGTGAGGCAATGCGGGCTATGGAAGAGATCGTCTCGAAATTGCCCCAGGGGATCGGTTTCGAATGGACCGGGCTTTCCTATCAGGAACGGATGTCGAGTTCCCAAGCACCTCTTTTGTATGCCTTTTCCATCCTCGTGATCTTTCTATGCGTGGCAGCCCTCTATGAAAGCTGGCCGATCCCGATCGCCAATATGCTCATGTTACCTCTGGGTGTATTCGGTGCGACCCTGGCCACCTGGTCCCGGGGTCTTCACAATGATGTCTACTTCCAGATCGGATTTCTCACCACTCTCGGTTTGACGACAAAGAACGCCATCCTTATTATTCAATTTGCAAGGGAACGGATGGCGCGTGGAGAAGGACTGATCGAAGCGACCCTTGGGGCAGCACGGGTGAGACTCCGACCGGTCATCATGACGTCGCTGGCTTTTTTCTTCGGTGTCCTGCCGCTGGCCATCGCTACCGGCGCAGGCGCAGGCGCAATGAAGGCCATCGGCACCGCCGTTACCGGTGGGATGCTCTCCGCAACATTCATTGACCTCTTTTACATCCCGCTGCTCTTTGTCCTTGTATCCCGCATGTTCAAGGGGAAGCAACCAGATCAAATACCTGAGCAATATCCTGATCCCACGGGTTCGCAGGAGGTGCGTTAATATGAGAAGAAAAATGTTACTGATCCTGGGAGTATTTGTTTGCCTTACCGGCTGCACGCTGGTCCCCCAATATACAAGGCCTGAATCCCCGATCCCTGCCGGCTGGCCGACAGGTCCTGCCTACAAGGGAGTTATCGAAGGGCAAACCGGTCCGGCTGCTGGCGACATCGGGTGGCGCGAGTTTTATGTTGACGAAAAGTTACAGAAGGTTATCAGAATTGCACTCAACAACAACCGGGATCTTCGGGTAGCAACATTAAACATCGAAAAGGCGCGGGCTCTTTACCGGATCCAACGTGCTGAATTGTTTCCCGTAGTAAATGCTACAGGCAGTTTGATCGAACAGAGGATACCGGCTGACATCTCAACAGAGTCAGGTGAAGCTATGAACTCCAAACAATACAGCGTCAACCTGGGGGTCAGCTCCTGGGAGCTGGATTTTTTTGGCCGCATCCGCAGCCTGAAAGATCGTGTGCTGGAGCAATACCTTGCCACGGAGCGTGCCCGGCATAGCGCGCAAATCTCACTGGTGGCCGAAATTGCAAACGCTTACCTGACCCTTGCAGCCGATCGCGAAAACCTGAAACTCACCCAATCGACTCTGGATACCCAACAGGCCACCTACAAGCTGATTCAGCGTCGTTTTGACGTTGGGGCATCCTCTGAGCTGGATCTGCGTCAGGCACAAACCCGTCTGGATGCGGCACGTGTGGATATTGCCCGATATACCCGCCAGACAGCTCTGGATGAAAACGCACTGAACCTTCTTGTCGGCTCATCAGTGCCTGTTGAACTATTATCCAGCAAGTTGAATGAGGTTATGGCGCTGAAGGGCATTTCACCCGGTCTGTCCTCTGAAGCACTGCTGCGCCGGCCCGATATTCTACAGGCAGAGAACCAGCTCAAAGCAGCTAATGCCAACATTGGCGCAGCACGGGCGGCATTCTTTCCCCGCATTACCCTGACCGGCAGCATCGGAACGACCAGTGATGAGTTGTCCGGACTATTCAAATCCGGTTCCAACGCTTGGACCTTTACACCGCAAATTACTATGCCGATATTTGATACCCGTATATGGTCGGCATTAAAAACAATTAAAGTTGAAAGGGAGATCGCCCTAGCTCAGTATGAAAAGGCTATTCAAACGGCATTCAGGGAGGTTGCCGACGCCCTTGCACAACGGGGAACCGTGGGGGATCAGATAGCGGCGCAAGAATCCCTTGTTCAAGCTTCTGCAAACGCTTATCGCCTTTCTAATGCACGTTATACAAAGGGAATTGACAGCTACCTCATTGTTCTGGATTCGCAGCGCTCCCTCTATGCAGCTCAGCAGGGGCTCATCGCCTTCCGTCTCTCCCGGCTCACCAATCTGGTGACGTTTTACAAGGTGCTTGGCGGAGGTTCGGGGCAGTGAAGTCCGGAAACGGTTCTTTCTGCAAGTTTGCTTGTGCGACGTAAAGGGTATGTAAAATTTACAGAGTTATGGCTCCAAGTGGTACTTGCGGCTATGGTCGTTACCGGATGCGTCACCGTGGGACCAGATTATGTAAAGCCGGATGCGCAGGCGCCTTACGCCTGGCATGGACCGCTCAAGGGCGGCCTTGCGCCGGGAGATTCGGACATGGCCGCATGGTGGACCACGCTCAATGATCCCGAGCTTTCGAGCCTGATCGATCGTGCCTTAGCGGGAAGCCTCGATCTCAAGAAGGCCCGGGCCCGGGTTCGTGAGGCCCGTGCGCAGAAAGGAGCAACAAAGGAAGAGATGAGGGGACGTCTATAAAATTATAAGATTGACACCGTCGCAGCGGCGCACACGCTGTACAATGTTTCTCCTGGTAATGCTTGTACTTCAAGATCATCTTAGTTGAGGACTTGTAGGTGCTATACGTAACATATCCTGCTTTCTCTCGTAATGTTAGTCACACATCCCCCGGCAGAGCCGGGGGCTTGATAAAACCGTGAACCGCTCAAAGCGGTTTAAAGACCGTGAGCTACCTGAAGGTAGCTACTCTTCGTCGAATATCTTCAGTTGGTCGAGCTTCTTGTCCCCTTCCTCCTGTCTTCTGACATACTCTCGAACCGTTTCATCGTCGAGCCCTATCGTTGAGATACAGCATCCCCTGGCCCAGAAGTTCTGACCTGTGAAGTTCCTTTTGCGGCAACACATCCTTGCGACCCATATTGCGCTTTTGCCTTTGATGAACCCTATCACTTGGGCTACTGCATATTTGGGGGGAATTGAGATGACCATATGCACGTGATCGGCTACCATTCGCCCTTCCACTATCTCGCATTCCTTCTGCCGGGCCAACTCCCTGATAACCGGCACTAACTGCTTCTTAATTGTTCCATACAACGTCTTTTTCCTGTACTTCGGTATCCACACCACATGGTACTTGCAATCCCACTTTGTGTGGTTTAGACTCTGGTATTCTTGCATCAAAACCTCCTCCTTTGTAAACTTTGAGCGGTTCACATCGGAGGGGTTTTCTCTTATAACCCCGAAAATGTCAAACTTTGTGAGTCCCCCGGCAGAGCCGGGGGCTTACCTGGTTTAGTTATGCCGGAACATTTAGTGGGTAAACCCACCACAGGCGGGATGGAGCCGCACGGACGAAAGCACGAGCGAAACAGTGTCCCGGCTTAACCTTTTTGTCTATTTTCGCTTTTTAAACATTTTCATTACTTCGGCGGCAGTACGTGTATTGAGTATATCTTTCTTCTCCTGCCAGCCTTTCCTCGCAATTCCTATCCCGTAGAATATTTCATACAGACCACCTGTGGCATGGGCATCAGGATTTATTGAAATCAGCACGCCCTTCTCTTTTGCGTACTTCAGATACCGCCAGTCTATATCAAGCCTGTATGGGCTCGCATTAAGCTCTATAATAACGCTGTTCCTTGCTGCTTCATCAATGATGTTCCTCATATCCAGCTCGTAGCCATCCCTCGAAAGCAAAAGCCGCCCTGTGGGATGCCCAAGCATTGTCGTGTAAGGGTTCTCCATTGCTTTTAAAATTCTCTTCTCCATTCCATCTTTCTTCATATGGAAATTTGAATGGACTGAAGCAATAATAAAATCAAAACCTTTCAGAATATCTTCATCATAATCAAGGCTGCCATCAGGCTGAATATCACTCTCTATACTTTTCAATATATGAAAAAACCTGTTCTTTTCATTTAACCTGTCAATCGTCTCCCATTGTCTGAACACGTCATCTTCCTTCAGTCCTCTCGCATAATAGGCGCTCCTGCTATGATCAGAAATACCAATATACGATAAACCCATATGCTGTGCCGCATCTGCTAACTTTTCTATCGTATCAATACCATCGCTGAAATCCGTATGGACATGGAGTATCCCTTTAATGTCCTCCAGCCTTACAAGTTCCGGAATCATCCCGTGCTCTGCCGCCTCTATCTCACCCATGTCCTCTCTCAGCTCAGGAGGAATAAAGGCAAGTTCAAGGGCATTATATATCTCCTTTTCACTTTGAAGTTTGATGAGCCTGTCTTCTTCAAACAATCCATACTCGTTTAACTTCCACCCTTTTTTCTTTGAAATTCCCCGGAGTCTTATATTGTGCTCTTTGCTCCCTGTAAAATACATGAGGGCAAAGGGAAAGGCTTCCTTACTCACAACCCTCAAATCCGCCTCAATTCCTGATCTCAGGCGACATGAAGTCTTTGTATCGCCCTTTAAGAGAACCTCCTCTATCTCTGGCATGGATGTAAAATGTGAAGAAATCGTTTCATGGTCATCACCCCCAACAAGGATATCTATATCCTTCACTATTTCCTTCCTTCTCCTTATACTCCCACACACCTCCACCATCCCGGGTGGCACTACATCTTCAAACCTCTCCTTAATCTTTTCCGCCTCTAAATACACATCACCAAACAAAAACTCTCCCTTATGTTTTTTTAGAAATTCAATACCTTTGAGGATTTTTGCCTGAATCTTTTCTCCAAAACCAAAAAGGGTGATAAGCCTGTTTTCCTTGCATGCATACTCAAGCTCTCCAACATTTGTTATGCCAAGCTCGTCATAGAGGGCTTTAATCTTTCTTGGACCCAAGTTCGGTATCTGCATCAATTCAATAAGTGTTACAGGGATGTCTTTCTTCAAGTTCTCATAATACTCCATTTCCCCTGTTTCACTATATTCTTCAATGTTCTTTGACAATGTCTCCCCTATGCCTTTAATCTCCCTCAATCTTTTTGCCTTTATCATTTCTTCGATATTTTCAATACCTGAAAGCATCTTTGCAGCATTATAGTAAGCCTTTGACTTAAAGGGATTTTCACCCTTAATCTCAAGGAGCATCCCTATCTCTTCAAGTATTGCGGGAATAGACTTGTTCAGCATGCCGTTATTATCTTATATGAGAAAAACCAAGTCAACAAGGTTGTGGCGTAGAAGGGGGCAGTGTAAGAAAGTGAGGATTACCAAAGGAAAGTGGGATATGTTTTCCAGTTTGCAGTCAGTCTTTTTGAAAAACAGAGGAACTATGAGCAAAGTAAGAGTTTTAATAACTCTTCTGGTGATTCTACCAGGTAGTCCGGGCTTTTCCTCTCGAGTGCGGCTCTCGAATTAAAACCCCAGCATACGGCAATAATTTTTATTCCGACCTTCCGACAGGCGTCAATATCTCTCACCTCATCTCCGATATAGATCGTCTCATCGGGCACAAGAGCTTGCTGTGACAACAACTCCTTGATGGCCCTATCCTTCTCTAAGATAGGCGCCTCGGAGCATATAAAACTAACAGTCCCAACACCATCCCTGTTCAGAATGTATCGAACCACCTCCTCTGAATTCGACGTCACTATCCCGACGCGGTAATGTAGGCACAGCCGTCTAAGAACCTCTTTCATGCCTTTAAATGTGGCGGCACTCCTCATGTTTAACTTAAGGAGTGCATTGAACTTGCCGGCCCACTCGCGGAGCCGCTGGTGCGACAGACCGAGATGTTGCGTAAGAAGCTCATGTGCACTCTTCTCCCGAAGCTCAGAACTCTGTTCAATTTTCTGATAGCCAAAATCACCGCTCAGCTTATTCATGCAAGAGATGAAGATAGCGGATGAATCAACTATCGTCCCATCAAAATCCAAAATAAGGCCTTTAAATTTCATGCTTAGCAAACATTGTACCATTTTAGTGATGGCTGAAACAACAGCGACCAGTGAAAGGAGTGAAGAACGTCTCCTCCTCCCCCCTACCTTAAT
>CAIJOT010000094.1 GCA_903822335.1 uncultured delta proteobacterium | reverse complement strand
TTGAAGAACTGCGGCAAGCCATTGAAGCTTTTGTAGCTGTCTATGGCCCTACCGCAAAACCATTTGTATGGCGCAAGAGAGAAGTGAAGGGATCACAACTGAGAAATACTATCGTTAACTTATGCAATTAGGCACTAGCATCATATTTCCAACCTAACAATTAATATACCAACTTGTCTTTTCCTAAATACTACAACCACCAACAAAAAAATAGCAAGAGCTTTTTGCATCTCTGAAAGATGGCCACAGACTTATTTTTACTCAGTTTGAACATATATTATAGGCAGCATACTGAAACATCTCCATTTCTCACAATAGCGGGAAGTGCGTACTCAGCTTTATTGCATTTTCACAAACAATCTTGATGGGTGCTTTAATTTTTTAAGTGCTTTTGTTGCTATGTTCATGATTCTCCGTGGTGTCACTCCAAACAATTCCGCGATCTCTTCAATTGTGTAGTATCTTTTCTCGCCTATACCAAGTCTCATCCTGATCACCTTGTCTTCTCGTGGGGTGAGAGTAGACAGTACTTTATCTATATCCATCCCTTTTTCAACTGACTTGCGGTACCACTTTATTGCCTCTACATAGTCAACTGGTACGCCTTCACCATTAGAGTATACAACACCAAGATTGTTTTGAGCTACTGCTTCCCCCTGTTCTGCAGCTTTATAAAGACCATTGACTGAATTCAAAGATAGCTGTTTTACCAAATTCAGCCCTCTGCTCACAAGGTTATTGGAATAGATTGCCAACTCTTTTTTTGCTTTTAAGACCAAGCCCATGTTTTTCTGTTCGATATTATCACCCATGATTACTTAACCGTTGTTTTGTTCAGATCCTCCAGTCTGTTTTTGGCTTCGACAATTTGAGATTCAATGGAGATTGCCATTTCCGCAAGCATATCTCTTCCTTCTTTCTCTGCATCCTCTACCTTTTCCCTTAAAAGCCACAGGTCGGAAGATTCCAATCCTGCTATTGCAATATCAATGGCACTCAAACGTTCCTCTACTTGTGCTATTTTTCTAATGATACGTATAAGTTCTGCTCCTGTCCCTTCGCCTTCTACTGAATCAGGACTATTCTCCCATTGATGGAGTATTGAACGTAATCTTTCTGTGTCGCCTTTTTCGTATGCAAGGTTAACCTCTATCATCATTGCTTGGCGTGCAATACGTGCCTTTTCATCGGTAGCAAGATCAGGATGCACAGCCTTTGCTGCCTCCCGATAAAGCTTCTTTAAATCGTCTGAAGGTTCAAAATGATTTTGTTGTTTCTCATCTTGTCTTGATTCTGTGGCACGTGCAGATTCTTCGGCCTGGCTGCGGGCTTCTGTTGCCTTCTCTTGTGCATCTTTGTCAACGGGATTGCGCTGAGCCATAATTTCTGCAATTTGTGCCTTGATCTCGTCAAGTTCAGCGTACTTAACTCCTACTATGCGTAAATACCTTCCTTCAAAAACCAGGAGATCGGCCTTAATAGTCGCTAAATCCAATTCGCGCTGGCTTAACTCGTCTTCAAGGGTAGAAAGTTGGTCTCGTTTATGAAGCAGCTCTTTTTCTTCGGGTGTTTGTTTTGGTGTTATATTGTTGTCCATATGCCCCCAATCTCATGGCTACAACTTAGATGGATTCTTTTATTTTTTATTATCTCCTGACCCTAAAACATGATTCCAGTGATTTTATCCTGCAGTATACTTCCTTTTGCTCAACAACCTGATATCTTTTGGAAGATAAACTCATGGTATATCTTGTTAATATCTGATCTTCTGCCCCCATAGCCCTATCGGTTATAATATCGTAATATTGATTGTTCTTAGAGCGTTCAATGTGAAGCATATTGCCAGACATAGCCCCGATAAGCTCCCATTTGAAACGTTTGTTTAAGGTCTTTGATTTGTAAATCAATATATCGCAATTTCCAGAAGCTCCACAAAAGTTGTCATTCCAGGGAACCAAGATAGCCTCTTCTATGCCATCCTCATCCAGATCAATCATCCATGCTTTAAATGGAATCACACCACCGGACTCTGCTATTGCTTCGCGGCCTTTCGGTGTGCTATTAAATACCTTAAAGGCTGTTTTGTAAAGATAGCTTTCCTTGTTTTTTCCTTCTGGGCTAATAGTTGTCTCACGTCCATGATTTACGTGTGCGCATACTCCAGAGTCATCCTTTAGGCTATCGAAATACTCACAGGTTAACTTGTTTTTCTTTACAGTTTTCTTGGAATCGGCTCCTAAGTCGGACACCAAACAAATACATAAAAATAAAAGAAGTAGGGTAACTATTTTTCTAATCATTGAAGTTGTTTTCAGTTGTTGTCTGGTAATTTTCCAATAATTCATGAAATTCCATAAATGGTTATCAATATTGTAATACTATTCTCAAGCAAAAGGGGTCATATCTTGCAATGACACATTTAGTCCTGCATAACACCGATTACCACATGAAACCCCCATGCCGACTTGTCGGCATATCTCCTTTTTCTTTCATGGCCTTTGTCGGTGGGTAACCCCTTCTCTTCTCCGCTGTCGCCTCGGTCTTAAAATGTTAAGAATAAAAATTGGACACCATTGCTGATCCTGCAAATTTTCTTTATTTTGATCCACCACCATATTGCCCTAACCCTCTATCAATGTCGACTCTTGGATTTACGCTATCTCTAAGTTGAGCACCAGGATCAACTTCATACCTTATTCGATCGGACGGATTGCTTAAATCGTATTTATATCTTGTACCTGATGTGCTTTCATAAGGGTATTCCTTATTATCATCATTATTATTATCACTCCAAGCGATGGCAGGGAAAGCTATTAACAAAGCAATGATTGCCAACAAAATTATTTTCTTCATTTTATTACCTCCTAAGTATTTAGATATTTTCAGTTTAACGATTAATATACCAACTTGTTTTTTTAAATACTACACCTATTGATAAGAAAAACAATAAGAATTTTATGGCATTTTTAAACATAATCATGAACTTGATTTATAGTAAAACTGTTTTTGCTGATATTACATAATAAAAATCAATATACTTTTTTATGGGATAATTGGTGATGCGATGTAAAACAACATTAATTTAGAGGTTTAAAAAATAACTACAAAGAAATGACACATTTCACCGCTATAAACTGACCGCGATTTCCAAGTGAAAGAGTAGAAGAATTTTTGCCTCCATCGGAAAGTGTCCCTGGAGGAAGCATTGCAAAATCGTCGGGGCTCCCACTTGAGCAACTCAAGCGTTCCCGCCACCGGCGGGATGAATGTGCGGATGCATCTCTGCCTGAACCCCAGGGGCTGGGTGGGTCTCACATTCAAGTATAGAGTTGCTTTTAGTGGGTCGGCGATGGAGCACCAGCGACCGGAAGGGATGCTTTCCGATGGAGGAGCAATACAGCATACTGCATACTGCTTATTGCTTACTGCATACTATTAATCAGTCTGTCTTTGAGCAGTGTATACCGTTTCTGGGGTTTATCGTTCTTAATTGCGATGGCAAGGGCTTTTTTCGTGCCAATCAGGATAACAAGTTTTTTCCCACGGGTTATTCCCGTGTAGAGAAGGTTTCTCTGTAAAAGTATGTAGTGCTGGGTAAGGACAGGCATGATAACCACAGGATATTCGCTGCCCTGAGATTTGTGAACTGATATAGCATAGGCAAGCATTATTTCATCAAGTTCAGCATACTCATATGTAACAAGCCTCCCATCATAATCAACCTTCAATTCCTGCATCTCCCTGTCTATTCTCGCTATTCTGCCTATATCACCGTTGTATACATCCTTATCATAGTTGTTCCTTATTTGCATGACCTTATCTCTCATCCTGAGCACTCTACCACCACGCATCAGCTCATCTGTCCCTGGATTCAACTCCTTTTGAAGCTCATAATTAAGATTTGATACCCCCACAACCCCTTTATGCATAGGTGTAATGACCTGAATATCGTTCACGGGATCGTATCCAAATTGCGAAGGTATCCTTTCCTTGCAGAGATGCAGTATCTTTTCTAATACTATTTCCGGTTCTTCAATGGTAAAAAAATAGAAATCCTGTCTATGCTCCTCATCACGATTGAGTATCGGCATCTGTCCGTTGTTCACCCTGTGGGCATTGACAATAATCATGCTTTCTCTGGATTGCCTGAATATCTCATCAAGCCTGACCGTTGGTATGGAGCCTCCTTCGATAATATCTTTCAACACATTCCCAGCTCCCACTGAAGGCAACTGGTCAACATCTCCAACGAGGATTAAGGTCGCCCTCGGAGGGACTGCCTTCAGGAAATGATACATGAGTATAGTATCAACCATGGATGTTTCATCTATTATTATCAGATCAGCCTCAAGGAGATTTTCCTCGTTTTTCTTAAAAGAACCATTGGCCGGGCTATATTCAAGGAGGCGGTGTATCGTTTTTGCCTCATACTGCGTTGTCTCTGTCATCCTCTTCGCCGCCCTTCCGGTAGGTGCCGTAAGGAGTACCTTTTGTCCCATCTTTCCGTAAATCCTTATGATTGCATTGATAATGGTAGTTTTGCCTGTTCCCGGGCCGCCTGTGACCACCATAACCTTGGTGTTTACCGAATCTCTGACCGCCTCAATCTGTCTTACTGAAAGGGTTATCTTTAAATCCTTTTGTACCCATTCGATAGCCTGATCAATGTTGAGAAGCCTTAATTGTTTAGGAAAGGTAAAAAGGGTTTTCAAACGGCTCGCTATCCCGAGTTCTGCAACATGGAATTTTGTGAGATAAACAGCCTTCACATCTTGTATTACGGGTTGTGAGTTACGGGTTGCCGGTTCTTCAATAACCACTTTATTTTCTGAGGCAATACTATCCAATGCATAGGGGACTGTGCTCTCTTCTACCTTCAAGATTTCACTACATTTTCTTATAAGAGGTTCATAAGGGTAATACACATGACCATCGTCCGATAACTGATGGAGGGTATAGAGAATACCCGCTTCTACTCTGACCTGGGAGTCCCTTGGAACACCAATTTTTTCCGCTATCTTATCTGCGGTAATAAAACCTATTCCAAATATGTCCATTGCAAGCTTGTAGGGATTTTCGCTGACTATTTTTACAGAATCTTTGCCATATTGCTTATAGATTTTTACCGCATAGGCCGGACTAACCCCCTGCCCCTGGAGAAATATCATAACATCCCGTATATCCTTCTGTTCTTCCCATGCCTTTTTAATCATCGCGATTCTTTTTTCTCCTATGCCTTCGACCTCATGGAGTCTTTCTATATCCTGTTCAATCACAGTGAGTGTTCCATCTCCAAACTTGGAGACAAGTCTTTTTGCCATCACAGGGCCGATACCCCTTATCATACCTGAGCCGAGATATTTCTCAATCCCTTTAACGGTCGCAGGGAGAACAGATTCACAGGAGATTACTTTAAACTGTTCACCATATCGGGGATGGGTTTCCCAGTAACCCGATAATTTCAATACTTCACCGGGGGTTACAGAAAAAAGTGTTCCCACTACAGTAATCAACTCTACCCTGCCTGGCACCTTCATCTTTGCAATGGTATAGTTATTTTCTTCATTAAAATATGTGACTCGTTCTATCTGGCCCTTTATTTCCAGTGGCATCTTATCCTTTTGCATGAATAAATAGTATCTCAACGTTCAGATAAATGGAAGGAAAACTATCCGCTTCGATTCAGATATGAGCAGTAATACTAATTTTATATTAGAGGTAGAGTAATGGAAAATCGTCTCTGGAGTGAGCATCGAGAAATTGTTGGGTACCAGTCATGACAAAAGTGAACGTTCCTGTGAGGACGATGGGCAGGCATGAACTTCTTCAGGCAGTCTCCGCCCTTGCCCATCGAGTGAGCTTGAGTCATAGAAAGGGTAAAAATTTCGAGTTGGCGAAGGGAAGAGATATTTTCCATTTTCCTTATAGCTTTATGTATGATGGCAAATTAGTATAAAAGGTGCATGAATGGCAATAATTGTTTTTTCTCGCTTCTGCTTTTTTCCTTCTGTCTTCTGACTTCTGTATTCTGTCTTCTGCCATATATCATTTGATTTCAAGCCCTTTTTGTTGTAGATTAGACAAACTTCATTCTGGAGGGTTTGATGAAACGGATCTTCAGTGGGATACAGCCCACAGGCGATATACACCTGGGAAATTACGTGGGGGCAATAAGGCACTGGGTTCATTTGACGGAGGAGTACGATTGCATCTTCTGTGTTGTGGACTACCATGCAATAACTGTCGAATACGACATAGATGAACTGAAGAAAAGGACTGTTGAAACAGCTTTGATACTCATTGCCTGCGGACTCTCCCCTGAAAAGTGTAAAATCTTCGTTCA
>CAIJOT010000093.1 GCA_903822335.1 uncultured delta proteobacterium | reverse complement strand
ATGTGGTGGTTCCATGCCGGATATTTTCTCACCTCGTAGTGGTCCATGCCGAGTTCTGTTTTTGTTTCCTCAAAGCACTGCTCTATGGCCCACCGGATACCGCTTAACCAGATAAAGGTCTTGAGCCGTGTACTGATGGGGGCATTACTGACATAGTAGGAATATTCAGGATTGTTTCCAATGGTACGCCGGATAATAAGCCACATAGTTCTGCCGGGAAGTCCGTCTTTACTGAGGGTGACCTGTCGTTTTGTAAATTCGTAGGTAACAGGACCCTTTGCCCCCTCGGATACCGTTCTCAGGTACCAGAAATAGGGGTTAACCTTTTTTGCAAAGGTGTCTACCTTGACGGGTTCTCTTTCTTTCTCTTTCAACACCTTTTTCGATCTGGTCTGCCCCTTGTACCGGTACTGCTTTTCGTCTGTGAGAGGCTCCTTCAACCAGCAGAGCGTGTCGGAGGGTATGGCGACAAAATAGGTGATGCCCGTACAGGCATCGACTGCATCCCTGAATTCAGGATTCCTTCCGTAGAAAGAATCGGCCACTACGTATTTGAAAGGGATTATTCCTTCGTTGTGGAGGTTATGAAACATATTGACAGCCAACTGCGGTTTTGTTTTGAATACCACATTAGCATGAATCCGGCACTCTTCCCGTTTCTCTCTGTGGGTATCCAGAAACCACTTTTCCGGCATGAAGAGCCTCTTATCCAAGAGAGAGTATCCGTGAGGTGAGGCATAGGCGGCAAAGACGCCTGCCTGACAATTCTCGATTTTTCCTGTAGTACCACAATACTGCCGGGCTACGCCTGCTGAGTCATTTCCTTTTTTCACAAAGGCCGATTCATCAAAGATGACTACTCCGTTCGGATCACCCATATCTTCGTTGATCAAAGTATGATACTTCCTGATCATCTTCTCTTCATCCCAGGGGACATTGGTAATAAAGCGTTGGAGGGAGCGGACATTTCCTCCTTCGACCGTGAGGGCTATCGGTTCGATGGATTTCCTCTCTATTTCACTAAACTGACCTACCATATACTGGAAGAAATGTTCTCTCGGTTCACTCCGGGTGAAACAATCGGTGAACTCACTGTGAAATCCTTTTAATGCTTCCATGAAGCTTTCCACGTCATCTTTATTCACGGTAAACTTCGGAACAGCAAAAATACCATTATCGTTTAAATGCTGTACTATCATAATCTACCTCCAAAGATGGATTGGACTCATAAAGATAGATTACGGGAGTTACCTTTATATGTCAAGTATTATATGTCGTTGTAGGAGTAGTCAGAAGTCAGAATTTTTTTGAAGATATTTTAATTCCCCTTCTGGGTTCTGAATTCTGGATTCTTACCCCGAAGCAGAGCTTCGAGGAATTCTTTTGATTAAAGACCCAACTCACCTATCATGGCTCTTGGGAGAAGGTCTCGTATTTTTTACTCTGATACAAAAGAAAAATTTTCATTCGGATATAAAGGAAGGGCTTTTGACATAAAATGTATCCAGATCGGCAGGGCTGTCGTTGAACCTGCTTCTTTTCCACCAAGATTTGTTCCTCTATCATAACCAATCCACACAGCGCATAACAGGTTTGGTGAAAATCCTATGAACCATGCATCTCGAAAATCATTTGTTGTTCCTGTTTTACCGGCAAGAAAATACGGCATTCCCGATGCGCCTCTTGCAGTACCATTTTTTATAACCCCTTTCATTATGTCCACGAGAGTAAGGGCAATCTCCGGTGAAACAACCACCTCTTCCTCTATCTCTTCCTGAATCTCTTTGTTGTAAATGCCCTCACCTTCAATTGTGGATATGGTTTTTATAGCTGTTGGCGGTACATATATACCGCCTCTTGCAAAGGTATTGTATGCAAATGCAAGGTCTATAGGTGATATTTCGGTAGAACCAAGGGCCAAAGACATATTTGGTTCAAAATTGCTGCTGATGTGGAGTCTTTTTGCCAGGTCTATCACATTATCTATTCCTATCTCCTCAAGGAGTCGTACCGTTGCAGTATTTAAGGAAAGCTCAAGGGCCTTTCTCATAGTTACATCACCATGATATTCATTTTTGTAATTCCTCGGCTGCCAGACTGCATGTGTAAAGGGATTTACAAAAGATATCGGTGCATCCCTTAAAATGTGATCAGGCTTATACCCCTGCTCGATTGCTGCAAGGTATATGATAGGTTTAAAGGCAGAACCTGGCTGTCTCTTTGCCTGGACCGCCCTGTTGTATGGGGATGTTAAAAAATCTTTTCCACCTATTAAGACCTTTACCTCTCCGGTCTTGACTTCAACAGCAACAAGGGCTACCTCTGGCAACTCACTGGCTTTTGGGTGCCTTGTTCTGTACGATTGTAGCCCTTTGTCAATTGCTTCATAGGCATATTCAACCATATTGAGGTTTACCGTAGTTTTTATATTGAGCCCTGTTGTATATATCTCCTGAGGTTCAGCGACATGTTCTTCAAGTACCTGTTTGACATATTCTATAAAGTATCCGTTTTTTTTCTCATAGGCTCTGAAAGGTGCAAGCGTTATTGATGCATGTACTGCACTTTTGTAATCCTTTTGATTGATAAAACCCGATTCATACATTTTTCTCAACACAATATTTCTTCTCTCTGTAGCTTTTGCGAGATTTTTAAAAGGAGATAGTTTTGAAGGGGATTTGGTAAGCGCAGCAAGGGTTGCTGCCTCTTCAAGGGTAACCTCATTCGCCTTCTTATGAAAGTATGTGTAGCTTGCTGCTTCAACACCATATGCTCCCTCTCCAAGGTAAATGAGGTTCAGATACATGTTTAATATCTCGTCTTTTGAGTAAGCTCTTTCTATCTGTATTGCAAGGGCAACCTCCTCAATCTTTCTTTTGAAACTTTTTTGGCGGGTGAGAAAGAGATTCCGTGCAAGCTGTTGTGTAATCGTTGAGGCCCCTTCAGTGATCCCCCCATGAAGAAGATTTTTATAGATAGCCCTTCCTATACCTCTCACATCAATGCCAAAATGTGCGTAGAACCTTACATCCTCTATCGCCACGAAGGCAAACTTGAGATGGTTCGCCATTTCAGTGATAGGAATAGGAATCCTTTTTTCAACAAAAAGCTCTGCAAACAGGGTTCCGTCATCAGCATAAAGTCTTGTAACTGCTTTAGGTTTATAGGTTTCAAGTTCTTTGACATCAGGAATTTCAAGGTAATTCACAAGGGAATACCCAAAACCTGCCCCGAAGATAGCCGGAATAAGAAGGAACAATACTGATAATTTTATAACCCTTGAATTCATAGGACAATATAATATACTGTATATCCTGAATGTTTTCAAACGATAAGAAGATTATTGCTGTAATTGGGCCTACGTGCACGGGTAAATCTGAACTATCCATAGACCTTGCGGAAGCGCTCCATGGAGAGATTATTAATGCTGATTCCATGCAGGTTTACAAACATTTTGATATTGGAACTGCCAAGCCTGATATTGCTTTAAGAAATAAAATTTCTCACCATTTAATAGACGTAGTTGAACCCTTCGGAGAGTTTAACGCAGCGATATTTAAGGAAAGGGCAGATGAGTCTATACAAGAGATATGGTCTCGAAAAAAAACTCCAATCCTTGTTGGTGGAACAGGCTTATATATTAAAGCCTTAGTCTATGACTTGTTTAAAATCCAGAAGGATACTCATTTAAGAGAGAACTTGAAGCAGAGCTATGCTGATGATCCTCTGGACCTCTATGAAAAATTAAGAGAGATAGATCCTGCATATACGTTGAAAATAAGCCACAGGGATAAAATAAGGGTGGTAAGGGCTCTGGAGGTCTTTTATCTTACAGGGACGAGGATGTCAGAATGGGAAAATGTGCATGGTTTTAAAAAAGCTAAGTACAACGTGTTAAAAATTGGCTTAAAAAGGGCAAGAAACGAACTTTATCAAAGCATTGATAGAAGGGTGGAAGAGATGCTCACAAGGGGATGGGTAGAAGAGGTAAGAACATTACTTTCCATGGGTTATAAGGAGGATGTAAAACCCTTTTCAAGCATCGGCTACAGGGAAATACTACTTTACATTAAAGGTTTCATTCGTTATGAAGATATGGTAAAAGATATTAAGAAGTATACAAGGCATTACGCAAAAAGGCAGTGTACCTGGTTCTCTAAAGAAAAAGATGTATGGTTGTTTCAGTATCCAGAGGATAAAGAAGCGATAATAAGAAAAGCGGAAGACTTTCTAAAACAATGGAATTAAAGAGAATCATTGAAGCAATCCTTTTCATATCACCGAAACCTGTAAGGTTAAAGAAGCTCTTTAGAAAGCTTGAAGGGCATACCTTTGAGGATATTGAAAGGTCCGTCAATGAATTGAAGAATGAATACAACTATTCAGACAGGGCATTGGAAATTGTCGAGGTTTCAGGGGGTTATCAGATACGGACGAAGATAAGTTACAGGGAATGGGTAAAAAGATTTGTGAAGGAAAGGGATGCTGGCCTCACACGATCTATGCTTGAAACCCTTTCGATAGTTGCGTATAAACAACCCATTACCAAAAGGGAGATAGATAATGTCAGGGGTGTGGATTCTGCCCGTATGATGAAACAACTCCTTGAAAGAAGGTTGATTGAGATAGCAGGAAGAAATGGAGACCTCGGCAGGAAAATAGTTTTCAGGACTACAGGCAAATTTTTAGAACTATACGGTCTCAAAGATATTGGAGATTTACCAACATTCAAAGAGATAGAATCATTAGAACAATAGGAGGGTATTATGGACATTTCTGAATTATTGATTTTTGCAGTAGAGAATAAAGGATCGGACTTACATATCAGCTCAGGAGAACCACCGGTTGTGAGAATTCATGGAGAGATGAGAAAGGTTGAAGTGCCACCACTTAGCAAGGATGATGTACATAATATGATATATGAAATCCTCAATGACCAGCAGAGAAAGAATTTTGAAGAATTTTTAGAACTGGACTTCTCGTTTTCCCTTGGTGACTATGGAAGATTCAGGGTCAATGTGTTTAAACAGAACAGGGGTGATTCTGCGGTATTTCGAACCATACCAAACAAGATACCTACCTTTGAGGAGTTGAGCCTGCCCAAAGTTTTTATGGATTTAGCGCGCTTGGAGAAAGGGCTTGTCCTTGTAACTGGTCCTACGGGTAGTGGAAAGTCAACCACCCTCGCAGCAATAATTGACTTGATAAACACAGAAGAAAAAGGCCATATATTAACAGTTGAAGACCCTATTGAGTTTGTCCACCCTTCAAAAAACTGCCTTGTAAATCAGAGAGAGCTTGGACCTCATACACATAGTTTTGCAAATGCACTGAGAGCCGCACTTCGTGAAGACCCGGATATAATCCTCGTAGGCGAGATGAGGGACCTTGAGACGATATCCCTCGCACTCACCGCTGCTGAGACAGGCCACTTAGTCTTTGGAACCTTGCATACAAGCGGGGCGCCAAAGACTGTAAACAGGGTAATAGATGTCTTCCCTGCAGCGCAACAAAGCCAGGTACGATCGATGTTCTCAGAATCTCTTCAGGCAGTCGTGACACAAGCACTTTTCAAAAGAAAAGACGGCAAAGGCCGGATAGCAGGATTCGAGATTATGCTTGCAACCCCTGCTGTAAGAAACCTGATTAGAGAGGACAAGATTGCCCAGATTCCTTCAATAATACAGACAAGTAAAGGTATTGGCATGCAAACGATGGAGGCTGCGGTGAACGATCTCCTTGCGAAAAACCTCGTCACAAGAGATGAAGTCGCCTTCTGGCTGCCATCGAATACACAGAGGTGATACATGGACGTTCTCACGGATTATTTGCAATATATGGTTGATAAGGATGCATCAGATATATACCTCACTGTTGGTCTGCCACCGATGTTCAGAATCGAGGGGATTATTGATCCCCACGGGGAAACTCAATTAACCCAGACAGACACAGAAAATATAGCCTACGGTATTATGAATGAAAAACAAAAGCAGAAATTTGATGATGATCTTGAGATGAACCTCGCCCTGTCATATCCAAAACTGGGTAGATTCAGGGTAAATATCTTCAGGCAACGGGGTAGCGTAGGATTGGTAATCAGGCAGATAAAGTTGATTATAAAAACCGTAGATGAGATGGAGTTACCGAATATATTGAAAGATATCGTTATGACGAAAAGAGGTCTGGTGCTTGTCGTAGGTGCTACAGGCAGCGGGAAGTCCACCAGCCTTGCGGCAATGATAGATTACAGAAACACTCATGAAAGGGGCCATATAATCTCTATTGAAGACCCTGTAGAGTTTGTCCATCAACACAAGATGAGCGTAATAACACAACGTGAGGTTGGTTTCGATACCCATTCCTTCTTTAATGCGTTGAAAAACACATTGAGGCAAGCACCTGATGTGATTATCATCGGTGAGATACGGGATACGGAAACGATGGAAGATGCGATTACCTTTGCAGAAACAGGACACTTAGCCCTTGGAACACTCCATGCGAACAATGCGAATCAGGCCCTTGAACGTATAATGAACTTTTTCCCCATTGAACGACACCTCCAGATATACATGCAGCTCTCCCTTAATCTTAAAGCCATCATATCCCAGAGATTGATACCCACCATTGAAGGGAAAAGGGCAGCAGTTATTGAGATACTCCTTGACAGTGCAAGGGTGAAAGACCTTATTCTGAAAGGGGAAATAGGTATCTTAAAAGATACGATGGCAGCTTCCTACAACGAAGGCATGCAGACCTTCGACCAGCACATCTTTGATCTGCTCATGGAAGGAAGAATCGATTATAACAACGCAATAGCCTTTGCTGATAGCCCAAATGACTTAAGACTCAGGATAAAATTGTCAGAAGTCAAAAAGGAAGAGACAGATAAGAGGGAACCAAGTTTCAAATTGAAGTCAGACGAGAAATACAGGAGATAATGAAAACTGCAAACCCGAAACTTAAAACTATAATTGCGATCATTCAGATACAGTAATTACGTAGCACAATCGCTCTGATCCCCTTTAAGTTTTGAAAGGGTATGAGGCAAGGCATCGAGGATAAACATAAGACATTCTGTGGCTGCTTTTGGGCTTCCAGGCAGGTTAACGATAATACTCGACTTCCTGATCCCGCATATACCCCTCGATATGATGCCGTGTGGGGTAATCTTGTAGCTCTCCATTCTCATTATTTCAGAAAAACCTGGCAGTTCTTTATCTATCAAGATTCTTGTGGCTTCCGGGGTTACATCCCTTTTCCCAACCCCTGTACCACCGTTTGTGATAACAAGGTCCATGTTGTATTCATCCACCTGCTCTTTTATAGTATGGGCAATGATGTCCATCTCATCAGGTATGATGATTATGTCCTTTACCTCATAAAACTTTTCGAGCATCACCTTTAATGCAGGGCCGCTCTTATCCTCCCTCTCGCCAATAGAACCTTTATCGCTAATCGTGATGATTGCTGCTTTATATTTCATAGCAGAACCTCGATCTCATCTCCAATTTTGACCTCTCCCTCTGTCAATACCTCCGCAAATATGCCTTCCTTCGGCATCACACAATCACCAACCTGTTGAAATATGGCGCACCTGCTATGACATTCCTTCCCTATCTGGGTAACCCTCACAATAATACGACCTCCAATTCTGAGCTCGGTTCCAACAGGTAAGGAAGGTAGGACAATGCCTTCTGTTGTGAGGTTTTCCGCAAAATCACCGCAATCAACATCAATACCCATGTTTTTTATCTTCTCAATGCTTTCTCTTGCGAGAAGGCTCACCTGCCTGTGCATAAAACCAGCATGTGCATCATTCTCAAGACCAAGACCTTTTAACAGCACGCATTTACTAACATTATGCTTCTTTTCACCCTTTTCCTTACTTATATTAACCGATAAAATTTTACCTTTCATCCCGTCTTTATCCTCCTTCTGCTTACTGCCTGCTGCTTACTCTTTCCCCTTATAAATCTTCCGCTTTTCCCTCCACTCTTTTCAAGGAGAAAAAATGGTCCAAGTTCGATACCTTTGTCTATTGCCTTACACATATCGTAAATCGTAAGGGCTACGAGCATAACACAGTTCAGGGCTTCCATCTCAACCCCAGTCTGCCCTCTTGTTTTGACTGTGGATGTGATTTTAATGATATGTTTTTTATCATCAAAATCATAGTTCACATCAATATGGGTAAGGGAAAGGGGATGACAAAGGGGAATAAGTTCATGTGTTTTTTTTGCTCCCATGATACCTGCTATCTTTGCTACGGTAAATATGTCACCTTTTGGTCCCTGTCCTTTTTTTATCAGCCTGTATGTTTCTGCTGCAACCTTCACCTGGCCTAAGGCTTTCGCCTCCCTCTCCGTTTCTTTTTTTTCTGTAACATCAACCATACGGGCTTTGCCATCACTATCAATGTGTGTAAGTTTCATTTAACCTCCTATGTTTCTCAGACTTCTCTGGCATTTTTTGACCTGCCCTATTTCATATTTCCTCTCCGGTTTGTCTCTCACAATATTACCGATAAATGCCTTGATCTCCTGATCATCGGCACCACTTCTCAGTAGTTTCTTTACATCATACTCCACGTCTGAAAACAGGCATGGCCTTATCATCCCGTTGGAGGTAAGTCTTATCCTGTTGCATTCCTCACATATATGTGAGGAGACAGGACTAATGAATCCTATTTTCCCAAGACTGCCTCTAATCTTAAACATCTTTGCCGGTCCCCTGTGCGAATTAAAAGAAGGTTCAAGCTTATACACACCCTTTATCATCTCTTCAATCGCACGGGATGGAATGATTTTTGAGTTATCCCATAAGGTTGATTCACCGAAAGGCATAAACTCAATGAACCGTACATCTACATCCCAGACCTTTGCGAATTTTGCAAAATCTAAGATTTCATCATCATTAAACCCTTTTATCATGACGGTATTGATCTTAACTGGATTGAGACCCATATCTTTAGACCTTTCAATACCATTCAGGACACGATCAAAGACATCGACACCGGTAATAAATGTGAACCTCTGTGGTTTGAGTGTATCAAGACTTATATTTACCCTTTTCAAACCTGCCTCTTTTAGCTCTTGCACCTTTTCTCCAAGGTATACCCCATTAGTAGTGAGGCTTATATCATGTATCCCTTGTATCATGTTTATTTCCTTTAGAAGAAAGGCAATCCCCTGTTTTATAAGAGGTTCGCCACCTGTCAGCCGTACCTTACTCACACCAAGTTCCGCACAAATCCTTACAAATCTGATAATCTCCTCATACCTGAGTATCTCGGCATGGGGTAAAAAGGGAAAGTCCTCATTCACGCAGTATTTGCATCTCAGATTGCATCGGTCTGTCACAGAAACCCTGATATAGTTTATAACCCTGTTGAATTTATCCATTAACATATTTTATTTTTCCTGTATCCTCTGTATGATAACCGCCAATTTCATTAAGCTTCCCCTTGAATGTATCTGACAATATCAAATCCATAAGGAGATGGAACCTTTTGTCCTCTGTAAACTCTTTTGCCACAAGAAGGTCATAATCTTCTTCAACCAAAGGTATAAAATCAAGAGAGAATACCTTTGCCATTGCATAAATAGCAACCCCGACATCCGCAATAGATTCTTTAACCAGTATACCCACAGCAGTATGGGAAGACTCTTCCCTCTCGTAGCCATTTATTGATTCCTTTGTGATGCCCTTCCCTTTTAACATCGTGTCTAAAAGAATCCTTGTGCCGGAACCAAACTGCCTGTTCACAAATTTTACATCATTTCTTGCAATGTCCGATATATCTTTTATATCTTTAGGGTTACCTTTCCCTACAAGAAGACCCTGCAACCTTTTGGCAATATGTATGAGTGTCCATGGGCTATCAGGAAGATACTTTTTGATTACCGGAATATTGTATATCTTTTCATTCTCATCAATCACATGGGTGGTGCATAACTCTGTGATACCTTTCCTAAAAGCAAGAATGCCGCTTAAACTCCCCACGTGGGTTGATATAAGGTCAATGTGTGGATGCCTGCCTTTCATCATATCTCTCAAAATATCGAGGGACAGATCGTGGCTACCAATGATATGGATTCTTCTTCCAATCTCCTCCCCTTCCCTGATCATCTCACAGGAAATTTCTTCATCCTCATCATAACCCTCTATATGCTCAGGTATCCTTATCAAGGCATCTGCACGAGCCATTGAGGAAAATATACTTGCCCCTCTTGCTAAGGGAAAGGCATAATACTTTCCTTTTTTCTCGATCAAATTGATCCTCAATATCTCCTCTATGCCTATTCTTGATGGGATTTTATACGGTGTTATACAGGTTACGTATTTTTTATGGAGTTGTGTGCTGGAAAGCCTTTCATAGAGTGGTTCAAAAAATGTCTTAAAACTTATTGCCGCAGATACAGGGTACCCTGGTATGCCAAAGACCGTTTTTCCTTTTATTATGCCAAACATGGTTGGTTTACCCGGCATCATTGATACACCGTGGAATATAAGTGTGCCAAGTTCACGAATCACGCTCTCTGTGAAGTCCTCGCTGCCGGCACTTGAACCAGCGTTAATGATTATTCCATCATATTTCTCAACTGCTTCTTGAACAATGTTACGTAGTTCATCTTTATGAAAGACGATTTTAGATTTCTCTGCAAGAAATCCTGTATCTTCTGCGAGTCTTAGAAGGAAATAGGAATTGAAATCAACCAGTCCTGTCCTTTTTATCGTTTCATCGGACATCTGGTAAATATCTATCAGCTCTTTGCCTGTTGGGATTATGAAGATTGCTGGTTTTCTCCTTACATGAACGTGGGTTACCCCGCCAGCAATGAGCATACCTGTTTCAAAGGCTCCTATCCTGTGATTTCTGGGAATCAGCATATCACCTTCGATTATATCCTCACCTACCATCCTCACGTTTTGCCAGAGATATGCTGGTTTTCTTATGATTACAAAGGTATCAGACTCTTCACCCTCTTCAACCATAATCACTGCATTTGTGCCGCCAGGAAGGGGATCTCCGGTATTCACAGGAAAAACATCAACATTTTTCTTCAGGGATACAGGGGTTGTGAGGTCAGCATCGAGTGTTTTTTCAAAGGAAGCCGCATAACCATCCATTGCAGAACAGAGAAAGGGGGGATTAGAGAGTTTCGCAAATACAGGTCTTGTGGTAATACGACCTGTACATAGATAGGTGAGGAGGAATTCCTCATCTTCTATGGGTTTCGCATGCTCCAGTATTTTTGCTATTGCCTCTTCACTTCTAATTGTTTCAAGATATCTTTTCATGGTTACCTATCGGGGTTCGAGGGTCCAAGGATTCGAGTGATTAATACACTTGAACCCTTAACCCCTGGAATCCTTGAACCCTGTTTTATTCAAACCAATGCACCTCTACCTCTTCACCCTTTTCGTAGCCTTCCCTGCCCTCTGGTATTACAACATATCCAGCAGCATCGGACAGGGAAGAGATTACAGATGACTTTGCAAATATCGGGGTTATGTAATATCTCCCATCAGTATATTTCACTGTCACCCTCACATATTCCTCAATACCATACGTTGAAGGAATATTGTTTGTGAGCATACCTGAACCCCACTTTTCTTCATGCCCATATTCCCCTTTTAAATTTCTGACGAGTGGCAGGGCAAACCTTACCATTACCATAATACAAGAGGTGGGATGACCTGGCAGGCCAAATACCGGCTTTCCCCAGAGCTTTGCAAAGATTACTGGTTTCCCTGGTTTAATATTTACCCCATGGAATATAATCTCCCCTCCAAGCTTTTCAATTGATGCGGTGATAAAATCCCTCTCGCCTTTCGAACTACCCCCGGAAACAAGTATCATATTACATTCCCTGGCAGATACCAATTTTTCCGTTATGTCTCCTATGTTGTCCTTTACTATCCCAATAAATTTAACTATGGAATCCTCTTTTTTCAACATGTTCGATATAGTATACCTGTTGATATCCCTTATTTTACCTAATTCAGGTGTTTGATATATTGTTACAATTTCATCCCCTGAAGATATGAGCCCTACTACTGGTGTCTTAAACACAGGAACCCTTGAAACACCGAGCGCAGAAAGTATTCCAAGGTCAAAAGGGGATAGTCTTTTCCCTTTGCCAAGGACCTTATTTCCTTTTTTAATGTCCTCCCCTGCAAAGATTATGTTTTCTCCTTTATAGGCAGTCTTCGTGACTTCAATCGCATCCCCCATTCTTCTCGTATATTCCTGCATGACCACACCATCAGCACCTTGTGGAACCATGGCACCGGTACTAATATAGATACAATGCCCATTCTCAAGCGTAATTTCAGCTACCTCGCCAATCTTTATTTCCCCCTGAAGGTATAGAAAGGATGGGGCTGTTTCCTTTGCACCATGGGTATCTTTCACCTTAATAGCAAACCCATCCACGAGTGACCGGGAAAAGGGCGGAATATCCTCATTTGATATAATATCTTCTGTGAGAATCCTATCGAGTGCATCCTCAATATCAATCGTTTCGGTTGCGGTAATAACAGGAAATGACTCGATTATTTCAAGGGCTTTTTCTGCTGTGATAGATTTTAAGAATTCCATAGTATATCAAGTGTAATATTGTAAACCATTTTTTATCCAAACCTGCCTGTTATATAGCCTTCCGTTCTCTCATCCTTCGGGGAAGTAAATATTTGTGAAGTTTCTCCAAATTCCACAAGCTCACCTAAAAGCATAAATCCTGTATAGTCCGACACTCTCGCTGCCTGTTGCATATTATGGGTCACAATAAGAATTGTGTAATACTCTTTGAGTTCTATCATCAGTTCTTCAATCCTCAAGGTGGCAATGGGATCGAGGGCTGAGCACGGTTCATCAAGTAAGATAATCTCTGGCTCAACAGTGAGCAGCCTTGCTATACAGAGTCTCTGCTTTATCTCCTCAGAAAGACTCAGAGCGGGCGAGGAAAGTTTATCCTTAAGTTCGTTCCATAACCCAACGGCCTGTAAACACCTTTCCACCACTTCCCGGTTACGCTTCTTATTCCCTATACCATGTACTTTCAAACCATAAATCAAATTTTCATACACTGAAAAAGGGAAAGGATTGGGTCTTTGAAATACCATCCCCACCTTTCTTCGCAATTCAATAATATCTACCTCCTCAATATTCTGCTCATGTACATATATACTGCCTGTGATCTTCACGTCGTCTATAAGGTCATTCATACGGTTAAAACACCTAAGCAGTGTGGATTTCCCACACCCGGAAGGACCTATAAGGGAGGTGATGGAATGCTGGTATACGCTAAAATTTACATTCAGGAGTGCATGAAAATCACCGTAGTATAAGTTCAACGTATCTGTTGACAGGACGTGATTATTCATTATCCAAATTTTCCCTGAATATAGTCTTCGGTCTTTTTTACTGACGGGTTTGTGAAGAGTTTCTCTGTAGGCGCATATTCAATAAGTTCTCCCATGTAAAAGAATGCTGCATAATCAGTTATTCGGGCTATCTGTTTTGTATTGTTCGAGACTAATATGATAGTATACTCCTTTTTAAGTTCATTCAGGGCCTCTTCAATCTTTGCGGTAGAGATAGGGTCTAAGCCTGAACATGGTTCATCAAGTAAGATTATCTCGGGTCTCAGGGCAAGGGTGCGGGCAAGACAAAGCCTTTGCTGTTGTCCACCGGATAGTTTCAATGCCGATGTGTTAAGCCTGTCTTTTACCTCGTCCCATAAGAATGCTTTTTTTAAACTCTCCAGAACGATTCGATGAAGTGCCTCCCTTTCATTCACACCTTTCAGTCGCGGACCATAGGCAATATTTTCGTATACCGAGCGTGGAAGGGGTATGGGAACCGCAAAAACTGTACCGGCTCTTCTCCTTAAATTTACCTCATCTATCTCTCCATTCAGGATATCTTCGCCGTCAATGTAAACCTTACCTTCGATTTTCACATTCTCTTCAAAATCTATCATCCTGTTGATAATCGAGATCAATGAAGACTTCCCGCTTCCTGCAGGGCCCATAAAACCGGTTATCATGTTTTTATAAACATCAATACTGATGCCTTTCAGAATTTCAGATTTTCCGTACGATACCCTTAAATTTTCTACTTTTATCTTAATATCCATAACGTTTTACGAATACCTCGAAATAAACCTGTTCATGATGTAGTATGCGAGGATGTTGATAGATAATATACTCAAAACAAGCACCAGAGCAGTGGCATAAGCCTTTTCCATTGAGATACCTTCCCTGGCAAGAATATAGAAGTGAACAGCCATGGTTCTGCCGGAATCCATCAGGGATGTGGGGAGCCTAAGGGAGCTTCCCATGGTAAATATGATTGCTGCCGTCTCGCCGACAACCCTTCCGACACTTAACATGATACCTGTCAAAATTCCAGGCACTGCAGAAGGTAATACAACCTTTCTGACTGTTTCCCATTTGGTAGCACTTAAGGAATAGCTGACAATCCTCAAATTCCTTGGGACAGCCTTTATGGCTTCTTCACTTGTCCTTATGATTGTAGGAAGAATCATAATGGTTATGGTCAATACCCCTGCTAAGAGCGACCAGCCCATGCGCAGTGTAATCACGAAGAATATGAAACCAAAAAGACCATACAGGATAGAGGGTATACCGGCTAACGATTCCACACCAAAACGGATAATCTTTGTTGCCACAGATTCTTTTGTATACTCGGTTAAAAAGATTGCTGCTCCCACACCAAGAGGCGTAGCGAGAAGGATTGATAGGAGTACAAGCAAGATGGTCCCAATAATTGTAGAGAATATACCTCCATGTCTCCCCATATCCTCAGGAGAGGAAAAGATGAATTCTAAGTTCACATTGGTAAAACCTTTAAAGCAGATAACGGTAACGATTACTACTAATATTCCAACAGTAAAAAATGCCTGGATATTCAGACCTATCTTGACAAGTCTATCAATAAATCTGGGGGGTATCCTCATTTTAT
>CAIJOT010000092.1 GCA_903822335.1 uncultured delta proteobacterium | reverse complement strand
GAAAATCTGAATATGCCTACCGGTGAAATAGAGGTTTATGCAAACTTCTTTGAGATTTTAAATACCTGCAAGCCCTTACCGTTTCAGTTAGATGAAGAAGAACCGAATGAGTCTCTCAGGTTAAAATACAGGTATCTCGATATGAGAAGGCCGGAGATTCAGAAAATCTTTACAGAAAGACACCACGCTTATAAGGTTGCGAGGGATTATTTAACGTCAAATGGTTTTTTTGAGTTTGAAACCCCTTTCCTTACAAAGAGTACACCAGAAGGTGCACGGGATTTTATTGTGCCAAGCCGTTTGAATACAGGCATGTTCTATGCATTGCCACAATCACCGCAGCTTTTTAAACAGATACTGATGATAGCAGGGTTTGACAGATATTTTCAGATTGTGAGATGCTTCAGGGATGAGGATTTAAGGGCCGACAGACAGCCAGAATTTACCCAGATAGATATTGAGATGAGTTTTGTAGATGTAGATGATGTGTTAACACTAAGTGAAGGCTTGATTAAAGCATTGTATCAGTCCCTCAAGAAAGAGGCTGTTTGGGAACCTATCCCACGCATGGGTTACGATGAGGTCATTGAATCATACGGGACGGATAAGCCTGATTTAAGATTCGAACTCCCCATGACAGAACTCACGGATATTTTTAAGGGGACGGAATTCGGTGTCTTTAAGAAGACGGTAGAAGAAGGGGGAGCAATCAAGTCTTTGGTGCTAAGGGGCAAGACCCTTTCGAGGAAAGACCTTGATACCGCTGTGGAAATTACCAAGGAAATGGGAGCAGGTGGACTTATCTGGATACGTAAAGAAAATGATGAACTGCAATCCCCGATAGCCAAGTATTTAAAGGATCATGAGAAGTCTCTGATAAATGATAAATTAAACCTGTTAAACGGAGATATTGTGTTTGTTATGGCCGATAAGCGGAACAGGGTGAATGAGATTATGGGGAAATTCCGGCTCTATTTAGGTGAGAAATATGGGTTGATAAGAAAGGACCTGTTCAAGTTTTTGTGGGTTGTTGATTTCCCTCTTTTTGAATACAGCGAAGAAGAGAAGAGGTATGTGGCGAGACACCACCCCTTTACATCGCCAAATGGGAGCATCAAAGATTTTAAGGGGGATTATGATACTATCAAGGCCAAGGCCTATGACCTTGTGCTGAATGGTGTAGAAATAGGTGGTGGGAGCATAAGGATATACAGGATGGATGAGCAGATGGAGATGTTTAAACTGCTTAATATCAAAGAGGAAGATGCAATAGAAAAGTTTGGTTTTTTACTTGAAGCACTTGAGATGGGTGCGCCACCTCATGGTGGCCTTGCCTTTGGTTTTGACAGGATACTGATGATGCTTATGGGCCTTGATAGTATAAGAGATGTGATTCCTTTTCCAAAGACACAAAGGGGAACGTGCCTTATGACAGGAGCTCCGGCCAAAATTGCACAAAAACAACTGAATGAACTGAAAATACGGGTGACAAGAGAACAATAGCAGGCAGTATGCAGTATGTACTATGCAGTAAGCTGTTTATTCCTTATTTCCTACTGCTTACTTGTATTGTATTTAAAAACAGGGAGGTAGCTTGAAGAAGAAACAGGGTTTTATATTCAAAAATATTACAAAAGGGACAAAATATCCATTGATTGATGTGGAGACGCCTGAGTTTTTCAGGGATGTTTTCCCCTATACGGAGGTATGTAAGGTAAAATTTGACCACAAAATAGAGCTCATTGATCCTCCTGAAGAAATATACATAACGGATACAACCTTCAGGGACGGTCAACAGTCGAGACCACCATTCACAGTGAAACAGATTGAAGACCTTTATGATTTTATGCATAGACTCGGCGGCACGAACGGTGTAATCAAACAGTGTGAGTTTTTCCTTTATACTGATAAAGATAGAGATGCAGTGGAAAAGTGTAAAGAGAAGAGTTACCGCTATCCAGAAATTACAGGCTGGATAAGGTCAAACAAAGAGGACTTGCAACGTGTAAATGATTTAAGTTTAAAGGAGACAGGCATCTTGACAAGCGTTTCAGACTACCATATTTTTATGAAGCTGAAAAAGACAAGGTCCCAGGCATTAGGAGATTATATAAGAATTGTTGAACACGCCCTTGAACACAATATTATCCCGAGGTGCCATTTTGAGGATATAACGAGGGCAGATATATATGGGTTTTGTGTCCCCTTTGCCCAGGCTCTTATGAATATTTCAGAAGATGCAAAAATGCCGATTAAGATTAGATTGTGTGACACCCTTGGTATAGGTATTACCTATCCTGGTGCAGCGCTTCCAAGGTCAATAGGAAAAATAGTAAGGGCAATGATAGATGATGCTGGTGTTCCCTCTGAATACCTTGAATGGCATGGTCATAATGATTTTCATAAAGTTATCATTAACAGTGTAAGTGCATGGCTTTATGGGTGCACGTATGTGAATGGAACACTCCTTGGTATTGGAGAGAGGACGGGCAATGCCCCGATAGAGGGATTGGTGATGGAGTATATTTCACTTACAGGCGATGAGAATGGGATGGATACCACAGTGATAACCGAGATTAGAAACTATTTTGAAAAAGAGATAGGTCATCATATACCGAGGAGTCAGCCCCTGGTAGGCATGGATTTCAATACTACAGCAGCAGGTGTCCATATAGATGGCGTTGTGAAGAATGAAGAAATCTATACATCTTTCGACTCCAAGAGGATTCTTAACAGACCAATAACCGTCAATATTACAGACAAGTCAGGTCTTGCAGGTATTGCACATTGGATAAACTCTCGCTTCGCATTATTAGGAAAGGACAGGATAGAGAAGACCCATCCAGGGATAGCTAAGATAAATAAGTGGATAATCAAGCAATACGATGAGGGCAGGATAACATTTATATCAGACGACGAGATGGAACATTTTGCGAGAAGGTACATTACTGAAATATTTGTATCAGAGTTTGAACTCTTGAAGAAGAGGGCCTACGATATGGCTGCCCATCTGATCGAGAAATATATCGAAGACATGCCTATAAAAAGTATGGCTCCAGAACAACAGGAAGAGACGCTGAAAAGCATTGTTGGAGAATATCAATACATACAGTTTGCCTATACTGTGAACAGTGAAGGCATAAAGATCACGAAAAATATAACCCAGGCGGTGGATAGGGCTAAATATTACAAAATTGGATTGCATGAGGATTTTTCTGACAGGGACTGGTTTATCAACCCTATGAAAACAGGAAAGATCAGCGTCACAGATCTTTACTCATCGAAGATTACCGGGGCGCTCTGTGTGACTGTATCTGGCCCGATAAGAGATGAGGTTGGTGAAATAGTAGGTGTATTGGGATTAGACATTAGATTTGAAGACCTTACAAAAGCTGAGGCATAAGAGATGGGCAAAACAATCGCTGAGAAGATTCTGAGTATGAATACAGGAACTGACGTGAGGCAGGGGGATTATTCGATTGTAAATGTTGACAGAATTTTGCTTCAGGACGGTACAGCACCACTTGCAATCAAGAGATTTAAAGAAATGGAGTTTAAAAAGCTTTTTGAAGGTGACCGGGTAACTTTTTTTATCGACCATGCATCTCCAAGTCCCAGGATGGAGCTTTCCAACGACCATATGATGATAAGGAAGTTTGCACGGGCATACGGAGCTCGTGTATCGGAAGTTGGGGAGGGGATATGCCATCAGGTTATGGCAGAGCATATATTATCACCTTCAGAGGTACTTATCGGTGCAGACTCCCATACCTGCACGGGTGGTGCGTTAGGAGCCTTTTCAACAGGAATGGGTTCGACTGATGTTGCCACCGCTATGGGTCTTGGGAAAACATGGATGAGGGTGCCAGAGAGCTTCAAATTTGAGATAAGCGGGAGATTCCCGTCAGGTGTTTTTGTGAAGGATCTTATCCTTAAGATAATCGGTAAGATAGGTACAGATGGGGCTACGTATAAATCTATGGAGTTTGTAGGAGAAACGGTTCAACATCTTGATATAGAGGACAGGATGACCATGGCCAATATGGCAGTAGAGGCGGGAGCCAAATGCGGGCTCTTTTGCTCTGACACCATGACCTTTTTGTATCTCAAGAGGTTGAGGAGGGAGAAATCCTATATAGAAATTGTGCCCGATGAGGATGCCCATTATGAAAAAACATTTGAGGTAAATGTGGCACAACTTGCCCCCATGGTGAGTCTCCCCCATCAGGTTGATAACGTGAAGAGCATTGAAGATAAAGAAGTAAAAGGCATAGTGGTTGACCAGGTTTTTATAGGTTCTTGCACAAACGGAAGGATTGAGGATTTGAGAATTGCATCCATTGTGTTAAAAGGGAGAAGGAAACACAAGGATGTCAGGCTGATTGTCTGTCCTGCATCTAAAATGGTCTATTATAGGGCCCTGCAGGAAGGCATTCTTGCAACGCTTTTTGAGGCAGGAGCTACAATACTCCCGCCAGGATGCGGACCATGCATAGGTCTTCACCTTGGTGTGCTTGGCGATGGGGAGATGTGCGTTGCCACGTCAAATAGAAATTTTTTAGGGAGAATGGGTAGTCCCAATTCTCAGATTATACTCGCATCACCCGCAACGGCTGCGACAAGCGCTTTGAAAGGAAAATTGACAGACCCGAGGGAGGTTCTTGATGATTTTGAAGGGAAGGGCATGGAAGTTTGGAGATAACATCTCGACCGATCATATTATTCCTGGAAGGTTTTATCATTTGCGGTCAAACCTCGATGAACTAAAGCAACACGTTTTTGAAGATATAGACCCGGATTTTCATAAAAAGGTTAAGAAAGGAGATATAATAGTAGCAGGCAAAAATTTTGGACTTGGCTCAAGCAGGGAACATGCACCCCTGGTAATCAAGATGGTCGGGATAGATGCGATTGTAGCAAATTCTTTCGCAAGGATATTTTACAGAAATGCAATCAATGTGGGACTTGCAGCGGTTATATGTGATATTGAAGATATTGATGAGGGTGATATGTTGGAAATTAGGGTAGATGAAGGCGTGCTCTTTGACAGGACGAAAGAGAAGGAGAAGAGATTCTCTCCTCTTATCTCTATCATGAGAGATATTCTACATGAGGGTGGGCTGGACCGTTATATAAGGAAACATGGAGGACTGAAGATCTGACAAGCAAAATTGAGATTCCATACATTATGGGCGATGGTGCTGGAGAAGATATCTGGAACGCATCGAAAGAAATTTTTGAAGAGGCCGTTATAAAGGCATATGATGGCGAAAAGAGCATTACATGGGTTCCTTTGATAGCAGGGCAGAGGTCCCTTGAAAAAACAGGTAATCTTCTTCCTGAGGAGACTCTTGAGGAAATGAAGAAACATGGGATAGCGATAAAAGGGCCACTTACAACGCCGGTGGGGGAAGGTTTTAGAAGTGTAAATGTATTCTTGAGGCAGGTCTTTGATCTTTATGTATGCATGAGGCCTATCAGGTATATGAGAGGAATGCCGAGTCCTATAAGAATGCCGGAAAGGGTGAATTTCATCATTTTTAGAGAAAACACAGAGGATCTCTACAAAGGCATAGAATGGAAAGAAGGCACAAGTGAGGCAAATACTTTTATTGCATTTTTAAAAGAGAGGATGAATGTAACACTATCAGATGATACTGGTGTGGGGGTAAAGCCTATAAGCAGAGGTGCTACGAGAAGATTTACCAGATGGGTTATTGATTATGCAATAAAGCATAACAGAAAAACCATAACTGTTGTTCATAAGGGCAACATCATGAAATACACAGAAGGTGCATTCAGAGAATGGGCCTATGACGTGGCGAAAGAGTTTCAGAAAAATATCACCTTTGATTCACAGAATGACAAGATTCTTTTTAATGACAGGATTGCTGATAACATGTTCATGCAGGTAATCTTGAGACCGGAAGAATATGATATTCTTTTGTGTCCCAATTTAAACGGAGATTATCTATCTGATGCCTGTGCTGCCCTGATTGGTGGGTTGGGGGTTGCACCTGGAGCAAATATCGGTGATGATATGGCCATTTTTGAACCCACACACGGAAGTGCCCCGAAATATGCCGGTAAGGATATGATAAACCCAACCGCTTTTTTACTTTCCGGTGCTATGCTTTTCAGTTACATTGGTCTTGATAACGTATCAAAACTCATTGAAAGGGCTATAGAGGAAACTATACAGGATAGAATTGTCACCTACGACCTCGCAAGGCAGATGGATGGAGTGAAACCTGTGAAATGCTCGGAATTTGGAGAAGCAGTAAAAAAACGTATAAAAAATAGTTCACAGTGGACAGTTGACAGTTCACAATAATAATGATAGATACGAGTGGTGTTTTTGTGTAAACCGTGAACAGTGAACTGCAGACAGGAGATAACATGCTTGACGATATTAAAGGCAGAATAGATGGATTAGTAGAAAAAATGGGTACGCTAAGAGGTTATCTTTGACCTCTCTGCCCTCAATGCACAACTTCAAAAACTCGATTTAGAAACATCCAAAAAAGAATTCTGGGAAGACCAAGAGACAGCACAAAAGATATTAAAGGAAAGGGCAAGGCTCCAGGAGGAAATGGAGAGGTGGGTAAAAAAAGAGAAGGAACTTGAAGAGATTCTTATATTGAGTGAAATAGCGAAGGAGACAGAGGACACGAAAGATTTCGAGGAGTTGGTTGCGAGGGTTGATGCCCTTGATGAATCACTTACCAAGTATGAAATAGAAAGAATGCTCGGTGGCGAGAATGATAAAGGGAATGCTATTGTGTATATCAATGCAGGCGCTGGTGGAACAGAGGCGCAGGACTGGGTAGAGATGCTTCTCAGGATGTATTTGAAATGGGCAGAGAGAAAAGGATTTGAGACCCAGGTAGTTGATATACTGCAGGGCGAAGAGGCCGGCATTAAGAGTGTGACCTTTTTGGCGAGAGGTTCATATGCCTATGGTTATTTAAAGTGTGAGATTGGCATACACAGGCTTGTGAGGATTTCCCCTTTTGATGCGAACAACAGAAGGCACACATCCTTCGCCTCGGTATATGCCTATCCTGAGCTGTCAGAGGACATAGTCGTGGATATCAGGGAAGAGGATCTGAGGATTGACACGTTTCGTGCAAGTGGCCCAGGTGGACAGCATGTGAACAGAACAGAATCAGCAATCAGGATTACCCATATTCCAACCAGTATCGTTGTTCAGTGTCAGAATGAGAGGTCTCAGCATACAAACAAAGCGATTGCCATGGCAATTTTGAAATCAAGATTATATGAATTTGAAAAGAAAAAACAGGATGAGAAGATGAGCTCTCTAAACAAAGAGAAGAAGGATATTGCATGGGGTAGCCAGATTCGTTCTTACATATTACACCCCTATAAACTTATTAAGGACCACAGAACAAAAATTGAGGCACATAACGCAGAAACAGTGCTTGATGGTGATATAGACACCTTTATTAAGGCATGCCTTTTATACTTGACTTTTGAACAAAAAAGGGATAATTAAAGAATTATGGAATTGTTTAGTGAGAACAGAATTGTAGAACTTGAAGAGAAGATTGGCAACCTAATAGCAAACTATAAGAATGTTAAGGAAGAGAAGGAAAAACTGTTACACAGACTCCAGTCATTAGAAACAGAAAACAAGGAATTGAAGGAGAAAATGGTCGAGGTAAAGAACGAGAGAGAAGTGCTCATTGAAAAAGTTACAAAGATTCTTGAGAAGATTGAGAAGGTAGAGGTATAAAGAGGTAAATGGATAAGAGGATAGAGGTAAGCATACTTAATCAACCGTTTACTTTTATAGGAGAAGATGAGGAAAGAATCAAAAGGGTGGCGCAGTTTATTGATGAAAGGATAGGATATGCGGTTAATAACTATGGAATTGTCAATACGATAAATGCTGTGATTATGGCAATGATGGAAATTACGGACGAGTATCTGGAGATGAGAGAACAGGCTGAGAAATTTGAAGGAAGAACTTTAAGGCTTTTAAAAAAGGTTGAAGAATTTGAGGTTCCCTGCGATGCACGTGATAAATGGTAGGCTTCGAGCCAACACCTCTTTTTGGGGAGCTTTACCTTGTTGCGGTGTGCATGCTCGCTTAAGTGAGAAGCCTAATGCAACAAAAAAGTGCCCACTTTTACAAGAGGTTCAAGACATACCGTTTACACGGCATCTGCGGGGTATTGTTTTAGGGGTAGTTGTTGAGGAAATTGAGATTTTATATAAATAACTTGATGTTATTTGGAGGTAAGAAATAGTTTTACTATTTATTATAGAATTGCAGGATTTCTCTTTTCCCTCACCACACTGACCCCCTATATGCTAATCATGAGGGGGAGTTTTGAATACACTAAATACACTAATATATGTTTTAATCTTTGTGGCAGCCCTTTTCTTAGGGTTTATCCTTGCCAGGTTTGTTCAAAGAAAGAAGATCGGTGAATACGAGAAGATAGGCAAGAAGATACTGGAGGATGCAAAGAAGGAAGCAGATGTCCTTATCAGGGAGGCGTCTATCCAGGCGAAAGATGTTGCCATTCAGGCAAAGAGTGAACTCGAGCAGGAGATAAAGGCGAGAAGGTTAGAGCTGCAGAATACCGAGAAAAGACTTTCTCAAAAAGAATCGAACCTCGATAAGAAAATAGATGTTATCGATAAAAAAGAAGATGAATTATCAAGGAAAGAAAGGGAGATTATCAATAAGCAGACCTATTTTGATAACAAGATTAAAGAGTATGATAGTCTACTGGGAAAAGAAAGGGAAAGATTAGAAAAAATATCAGGATTAACATCAGAAGATGCAAAGAAGATGTTGATGCAGATGATGGAAAATGAAGCAAAGTATGAAGCTTTGAAAATATGTAAAAAGATTGAAGAAGAAGCAAGAGAAAAGGCTGATAAGAAAGCGAAGGAGATAATAGCTCTTTCTATCCAGCGATATGCAGGGGATTATGTGGGGGAGGACACTGTATCGTCTGTTTCCCTTCCCAATGAGGAAATGAAGGGTCGAATTATAGGCAGGGAAGGCAGGAATATACGGGCGCTTGAGGCAGCAACCGGAGTTGATATTATCATTGATGACACCCCAGAGGCAGTTATACTCTCCTGTTTCAACCCTATAAGGAGGGAGGTTGCAAAGATTGCAATAGGAAGGCTTATAAGCGATGGAAGAATTCATCCTGCCCGGATTGAAGAGATTGTTTCTAAAGTTGCGGAAGAAATGGAAGAAAAGCTTAAGGAAGCCGGAGAACAGGCGGTTTTTGATTTAGGGGTCCATAATGTCCATCCTGAACTTGTGAAACTATTGGGAAGGCTGAAGTTCAGGAGCAGCTACGCCCAGAACGTATACCAACATTCGTTAGAGGTTGCTTTTATTTGCGGGGTTATAGCTTCTGAGTTGAGGCTGAATGTGAAAGAGGCGAAAAGGGCAGGATTACTCCATGATATAGGGAAGGCAGTAGACCATGAGATAGAAGGCTCACATGCATTTATCGGAGCAGACCTTGCAAAAAAATACGGGGAACATGAAGCTATTGTCCATGCCATACTTGCCCACCATGAGGATGTTGAAACCGTCAGCCTGCTGGATGTTATTGTTCAGGCCTCGGATGCCCTTTCAGGTGCAAGACCAGGGGCAAGGAGGGAGATGCTTGAAACATATATCAAGAGGCTTGAGGAACTTGAACGCATTGCGAATAGTTTTCAGGGGGTTGAAAAATCATACGCTATACAGGCAGGGAGAGAGATAAGGATAGTTGTGAACAGTGAGAAGATAAGTGATGAGGCTATATATATGTTATCAAAGGATATCGCAAAAAAGATAGAAACTGACCTTTCTTATCCTGGACAGATAAAGATAGTCGTGATAAGAGAGACAAGAGCTGTAGAATATGCAAAATGAGATGAGAGTCTTGTTTTTGGGAGATGTCGTTGGGAAACCAGGGAGAAAAGCAGTTGAACGTTTTATCAAAACAGTGAATGCAGACTTTAAGATAATCAACGGTGAAAACTTGGCAGGTGGAATAGGTATAACCCCTTCAGTGGCAGTGGAAATGCTATCCTGTGGTATTGATATAATCACCACAGGGAATCATATCTGGAAAAAGAAAGAGATTGTATCATTTTTAATGGAAGAACAGCGGGTGCTTCGACCATTGAACTATCCAGAAGGAACACCTGGTTTTGGTTACAGGGTAATGCACAAGAACGGCAAGACCTTATGTGTTGCAAATATTGAAGGAAGAATATTTATGAACCCCCTTTTGTGTCCATTCCGTGCTATGGAAGAGCTTTTAGGACAGATAGAGAGCAGGATTCCCATAATTGTTGATTTTCATGCTGAAGCTACATCAGAGAAGGTTGCCATGGGGTGGTTCCTCGACGGTAAGGTAGCAGCTGTATTAGGAACTCATACCCATATTCAGACTGCTGATGAAAAGATTTTGCCGAACGGTACAGGTTATATAACCGATGCAGGCATGGTTGGACCGGCAGATTCAGTAATAGGCATGGATAAGGTGGCCGTTCTCGAGAGATTTATCACACAGATGCCCCAGAAGTTTGAAGTTGGAAAAAACGATATTGAGATACAGGGAGTGATGGTCACGATAGACAGTGACAGTAAGAAGTGTGTAAAGATAGAGAGGATAAAAGAAAAAATACTTTGATATTCGTTATTTCAGTAAACAGCATGAAGCAGGCAGTTAACTGCTTACCCTTTACTATTTACTTCTTACTATTTTAAAAGGTGGTAGTAATATGGACATTGAACGAGAGATTGAAGTCATAAAGAGGGGTGCAGTTGATCTTATAAGCGAAGAAGCACTGAGGAATAAGCTTGAAAGGTCAAGGGCAGAGAAAAGACCTTTAAGGGTCAAACTTGGTCTTGACCCCACTGCCCCTGATTTACACCTCGGTCATACTGTTGTGCTCCAAAAACTTAAACAATTTCAAGAGTTAGGACACACCGCAATCTTCCTTATCGGGGATTTCACAGGCATGATAGGGGACCCGACAGGGCGAATCGAGACAAGACCAGCCCTTACAAGGGAAGAACTGCTTGCCAATGCCGAGACCTATAAAAAACAGGTATTCAAGATTCTTGACCCGGAAAAAACCGAGATAAGATTTAACAGTGAGTGGATGGAATCAATGGATGCAGCCGATATGGTCAGACTTTGTGCTCAATATACAGTGGCGAGGATGTTTGAACGGGATGACTTCAGGAATAGATATCAGAATAACTTACCGATAAGTATCCATGAATTTTTATATCCCCTGGTGCAGGCCTATGATTCTGTGGCATTGAGAGCGGATGTGGAGCTTGGAGGCCATGACCAGATTTTTAATCTGCTTGTAGGGAGAGACATTCAAAAGGTATACAATCAGGAATCGCAGGTGGTGATAACAGTACCACTTCTTGAAGGTACCGATGGTGTGAACAAGATGAGCAAGACCTATGGGAATTACGTGGGTATTGATGAACCACCTGATACAATATTTGGCAAACTCATGTCCATATCTGATGAGCTGATGTTGAAATACTACGAACTCCTGAGTGATATTACCTTGGATGAATTGAATGAATTAAAGGAAAGGATTCGAAAAGGAAGCGTTCATCCTATGGATGCAAAAATTAACTTTGCACATGAGATTGTTAAGCGTTTTCACAGTCAAGAAGCTGCATTTAGGGTGGGAATTGACTGGAAAAAAGCACATAGAGAAAAAAGTATCCCTGATGAAAGACCAAGGTTTTCAGTTCCACGACCGAGCAAAGGCTCTGTATGGGTACCAGGTCTTCTTAGAGATCACGGGATAATATCTTCTACTTCAGAAGGCAAGCGCTTAATTGATGAAGGTGCAATATCGATTACCGTAATCTCCACAGAGCCGCTCATTAAATTACACGAAGAATCATGTTCGGTCGAAGGTGCTAATGAGCTCACTCTCAGGGTTGGTAAAAAGAAATTTGTAACTTTCGATTTTATAGACTAATCTTGACTTCAACACAGTTTTATAGTTTACTTATACTTCATTCCCCGGTAGCTCAATCGGCAGTAGCGGCTGGCTGTTAACCAGTAGGTTGCAGGTTCGAGTCCTGCCCGGGGAGTTTTTATAAGCAAGTTACTGTTCCCATTTTCATCATAATTTTTTCAATTTATGAAATGCCCTTTTTGCTTATTAGCGAGATCAAGTTCCTGTCCTGTTATGTAAAATTTTCAAAGAGAGAGGGTAGAATCACGCAATAAAGGAGTGTATATTTTGTCAGATGCAAAGTAGTTATGCGCTATTAGCAGATTGTATTGTAGTTCTCCATTTTTTTTACGTATTTTTTGCTGTGGGAGGAGAAATAGTAATTATTGTTGGCTACTGTCTGAAATGGAGCTGGATTCGAAACCTTGTTTTTCGTATTATTCATCTGACATCTGTTGTTCTGGTTGCTGTTGATGCTTCAATAGGGGTTTTATGTCCCCTGACAGTATGGGAATATAAGTTGAGACAACTTGCCGGACAGACTGTCGAAAAGAATATCTCTTTTATTGCTCGTCTTGTGAGGATGATAATCTTTTATGATTTGCCTTCCTGGGTTTTTACTCTCATGTATATTTCCTTTGGATGCTTGGTGATATTAACGTTTATTTTCATCTTACCCCGATTTCACAGAGAGAAGGCGTGACTACCAGAAACTATCCCTGCTACTTTTATTAAAATCACCGTAAAAAATATACTCCCAGGGTCTAATGCCAGTTTGCAATCAAATAACAACAGGTGTTTTTCTGGAAATGTTTCCCTCTTGTCCTTGTTACTGTTTTTTTCAGATTGAAACATTTTGCAACAAAAGACATTACTATTGACAGAAGAAAAAGGTATCTGGTAACATCGGATGAGAGTAAATACTGCAGGAGGTGACAGGATGAAGCATGTTGAGGGTAATGACAAGGGGGATATAGCACTTTATACTTTGAGTACCTGTATATGGTGTAAAAAGACAAAGGTCCTTCTCCATGACCTTGGTATAGGTTATGATTACGTTGATGTAGATCTTCTCGAAGGCGGGGACAAACAGAAGACTCTCGAAGAAATGAAACGCTGGAATCCAGATTGCTCCTTTCCCTCCCTTGTAGTGAATGGAGAGAAATGCATAGTGGGTTTTGATGAACAGAAGATAAGGGAAGCAATAGGGTCATGAGTAATGACAACGAAGTAAGTGTCAAAGGGATGGATAGTCTCTATGAGAGGCTTTTGAAAGATGCAGAAACATCCGGCTATCATCTTAATCCCGATGTGGATTTTGCCAGAGCACTTATCAAGGGTTTGATTACAAACCAAAGAAGGTACGGGTATTCTTCATGTCCCTGCAGGCTGGCAACCGGCAATAAAGGAGAGGATGCTGATATCATATGTCCCTGCGATTACAGGGATCCAGACCTGAATGAATATGATACATGCTATTGTGCCCTTTATGTATCACAGCTCGTATTAAAGGGTGAAAAGGCAACAAGGTCAATCCCTGAAAGAAGGCTGTCTCTTGAGGAAAGAGAGAAAAGAAAGCCCAAAACCTTGATTCAAAACCTTGGTACTTTGCCTCTCCCTGTATGGAGATGTAAGGTCTGCGGTTGCTTATGTGCCAGAGAACAACCCCCTGAAATTTGTCCTATATGTAAGGCTAAGCAGGAACGGTTCGAGAGATTTATTTAAAAAAATCAGCAACAACGGAAAATATTCCCTTCCGCTTGCCAGCTGTGGGCATCTTGCCCATGCTAAGGCTCGTTTCGCTCGATATGCAACGGAACAGGTATGCAGATGCTTAGTCCCGCACATCGTCCCGTTATAAACGGGAACGCTCAACCTTCAGCCGGGTAGGCGGGGAGACGATTACGGTAAGGCGCAAACGAGGATAATGATAGCATTTTGTATGCGGAACGACTCGTGGGGACAAAACCCGTTAATGAGTCAGTATAAAGCTGATTACAGCCTTGGTTACGTTCACCATGAAATTGAAATGAACTACCCCGCGGCAAGCCACGGGGTATCAAAGGCGAGACAACAATATGAAAACTATCTCGAAGCAAGCTTCGGGGTATGGACCCGCGGGGCAATCAAGGGTTTCATACCTATCATGCACGGCATGGTAGGTATGGATTTCTGAACATGGTTGTGTCGGTCAACATCAGGGCAGGATACCCATAATTCCAGAACGAGGCATGGTCACTAAACCTTGTTTGTGGAATCAGGTAACCTGAGAAAGGTACCTTGTATAGTACAAGAATGAGCTGGGGCACATATTCGCAAACCAAATTAGAAAAGTTCTCCATGAGGGTTACGGATTTTCTATTCGCTAAAAGGGCAAGAAAATTACCTCTTTTGGGGACACGTTTTTTCACAAAAGCCGGGACTATCTGACTTCCTTCTGTATCATCCGTATATCCAACAGATTCAAGGACGAGTATAGCTTTGTATTTTCTTCTGAATTTTTTAGCTTCTTTCGCAAAATGGTTACTTCCTATGAGAAACCTTATGGTCTGGGGCTGTGGTTCTTCAAGGGTAAAGGCAACGAATTGAATAGTTCGCTCGAATTTCTGCTTGCTCAGTATCCATGCTGCCTCGAGCAGTATTGCCACTCCACTGGCGTTGTCATCAGCACCATGACTCCCCCATGCTGCATCATAGTGGGCACCTAAAAGGATCCACTCCTTTTCTCTATCAGGGCATCGTAGTCTTCCCATCCATGTCTGGTTCCTTCCAGGGCAAGCACGTATTTTCTAAGTCTTTCAATGCTCACCTCTGGAAAACTCCCGTTAATGGAAAGAGGTATTCCTGAAGACATTGTTTCATTCTACCATTTTTTACAAAGTGCGGGTAGATGGGAAGGGAATTCTCAGGGAAAGAATATTCAAAGGCTTGTGAATTGTAAAGACATCTATTATACTTCTCTGACAGCTTCTCATCTCATAGGGGGTAATGCTATGGAAATCATTGTTTTAAACGGGAGTCCGAAGGGTGATGTGAGTGTGACCATGCAATATGTGAATTTTATTCAGAAGAAGTTCCCTCAGCACAAACTTAAGGTCTTTAACATATCTCAGACGATTAAAAAGTTAGAAAAAGACGAGGATGTTTTTCAGGAGATCATAGAAGCAGTAAAGGTATCTGATGGTGTGTTATGGGCTTTCCCTCTCTATTACCTTCTTGTTCCATCTCAATATAAAAGGTTTATCGAACTGATTTCCGAAAAAAGAGTAGAGGAGGTTTTCAGTAAAAAATACACCGCAGTACTCACCACATCCATCCATTTTTTCGACCACTCTGCCCATAATTATATACATGCTATCTGTGATGACCTGGGTATGAAATATGTCGATTATTTCTCAGCGGACATGGATGATTTGCTAAAAGAAGAAGAGAGGGAAAGGCTCTCCCTTTTTGCGGCCAGTTTTTTTGAAGCTATTGAGAACAACATGCCTACCTCAAGAAGTTATGCGCCGCTGAGTTATAGTGATTTTAGCTATACCCCGGGAAATGTGGTGAACAGGATAGACACAGGCAACAAGAAGATACTAATCATTGCTGACTCTGTTGACAGTAAAACAAATCTGGGCAAGATGGTCGAAAGATTCAAGCATTCCTTATCCGGTGAAGCTGAAGTGGTATGCTTCGACGATCTCGATATCAGGGGAGGGTGTCTCGGATGTATCCATTGCAGTTTTGACAATGTATGTGTCTACCAGGATGGATTTTCTGATTTTTTCAATACAAAGCTCCAGAAAGCAGATATCCTCATTTACGGGGGAACCATTAAAGACAGATACTTATCCTGGCAAATAAAACAGATTTTTGATAGGGGGTTCTTTCGTGGTCATACCCCGATACTCTCTGGCAAACAGGTGGGATTTATCATCTCAGGCCCTTTAAGACAGATTCCAAACTTGAGACAAATTTTAGAGGCTCAGGTACAGTTTGGACAGGCCAATCTTGTTGATTTCATCACCGATGAATACGCAGATTCAGCCACAATTGATGGTTTACTGGAAAACCTTGCAGGACGTTTAATCTGGTGTGCGAACCATAGTTATACTAAACCGGTTACCTTTCTCAGTGTAGGGGGACGGAAGCTCTTCAGGGATGATATCTGGGGAAGGCTTCGCTTTGTATTCCAGGCTGACCACAGATTCTATAAAAGTCATGGGTTTTACGATTTCCCGCAGAAGGATATTAAGGTAAGAGCCTTTAATTTTGTAATGATGTTGTTAACCAAGATACCTGCTGTAAAAAAAGCATTTGTCAAGAGCGTGAAAGAAAATATGATTAAACCTCATAAAAAAATAGTGGAGAGTTGAAAATGATAAAGTGTAATGGTTGGCAGAGAACACACAGGTTGTCAGTAAGGGATATCTTGTATCCTGATATCCCTTACTATCCATCTTAAAACGCTATCTTGGTCTCAGCAACTACAAGAGCTTCCACATCCACCGGCGCTTGCCAGTCCTGATGTAATTTTAAAGCCGCCCCCTACGGGAGTAGCGATAAAATCCACGCTAATCGTTTTGGCCTCTTCAAGCAATGCTTTGTTAACTAAAAATGTAATCCCATCTTCCTTAAAAACCTCATCGTCTTCTTTTGGCTCATCCAGAGCCATGCCCATAGAGGGCCCTGATCACCCACCCTCAAACATAAGAATCCTGATGGCATCGTCAAGGCTCTTTTCCTTGAGAAATTCCTTGATCTTTTCACTTGCTTTTTCCGATACCTGAAACATACTGAACTCCTTATTGTCAGATTTGTTATTGGTGTCAATGCAATAACAGTGTGCATAAACATATACATTAATTATATTTTGTCAACCCCTATTTTTAGATGCATTTATTCTGTCTTCTGAATTCTGACTCCTGTTGTTTTAACAGATGCTTGCATAATGCTCGTTAAACAATTACAATAGAATGTATCCGTAATGGCAAGATTATAAAATATACAGGGAGATACGATGGAAGCAAAAAGGCGGAGAAAAATGAAGAAGGAATTTGTTATATTCATCGCTATTCTGTGTTTAGCCGGCTGTGCATCCCAGGGCCCCGTCCTTTATCCTAATGCACATCTGAAGTCCGTTGGAGAGGAAAAGGCTCACAAGGATATTGAGGAATGTGAACAAATGGCCGATGCCTATATCAAATCTGACGCTGGTAAAGCGGCAGCCAAAAGTATGGCAGGCGGTGCCGCTGGCGGTGTAGTTGTTGGTGGAGCAGTCGGTGCGGTTACCGGCAATTTAGGGAGAGGTCTTGGAGTAGGTGCAACCGCGGGAGCAGCCTCAGGACTCGTACGAGGCGTATCGAGGGCATCGAAGCCAACCCCGCTTTACAAGAGCTTTGTGAATAGATGTTTGAGGGAAAAGGGTTATGAGCCGATTGGCTGGCAATAGCCGGCAGTGGTTTAGATATTATAACTCTTTGCCCGTGAGCTATGATGGCACATATTGCACACCCTCTTTGCAGCGTTCCTGGTCAATACGGATTGGTCCTTTCATATTTAACGTAACATCCTCAACATATCAAAACGTATTAACGTAGCCTGCCAGGATGTTGCTTGTTTTTTTTCTTTCAAATCTATTCATACGATGTTGTGCATACCTGTCACTCTCAATATTTGACTTTTTACCTTTACAATGCCCCCTTTTTTTGTTAATTTTGCTTTCTGTATGAGAAGCTTGCCAATATCGTTGTTTATTTTCCTTATCATGTTTTCTCTTTCTGGTTGGGCTAATGAAACAGATAAAATAATAAAAATTGATATCATAGGAAATGAGAGGATTGATAGGGGTTTTATCGCGAATAACATTAAAACAAAGGAAAACGAACCCTATAATCTCGATAAGATAAGAGAAGATATGAAAAATATTTATAAAACAGGTTTTTTCAGCGATATACAGATAGATGTAAAGACAACGGATAAAGGCAAGGTGGTAACATTTGTAGTTATTGAAAGGCCACCTATAAAAGCTATTTATATATCTGGAAATAAAAAGGTAAAAACTGATGATATAAAAGATAAATTGAAAGTAAAGACCAATACGGTTCTTAACATCGAGAAGATAAAAGAAAGCATGGATGAGGTGAAGAAACTTTATGCGAGCAAGGGTTATTACGCAACAAAAGTAAATTATGAGATTGATTATGAAGAAGATTACCAGGTAACAGCAAAATTTCTTGTTGAGGAATCCATAAAAGCCTTTGTGAGGAATATCAACTTTGTGGGGAATAAGGCGTTTAAGAGTGACAAGCTCAAATCACTGATGAGCGTGAGAGAGAAGGGGATATTTTCATGGTTTACTGGTTCCGGTATTCTCGATGAAGAAAACCTTGAGGACGATAAAAAACGGATTGAAGCTTTCTACGCTGACAATGGGTATGTCAGGGTAAAAACAGGTATACCTGATATTAAAATATCGAAAGACGGAAAGACAATCAGCATTACACTACCGGTAGAAGAGGGCAATGTTTATAAGGTAGGTGCAATAGATTTTGCAGGGGATTTAATCTTGAAGAAGGAAGCATTATTTAGGAGTTTAAAGAGCAAACCAGGAAATACCTTCAGGTCTTCAATTTACCATGAAGATGTTCTGACGCTCACTGACCTTTACCAGGATAAGGGTTATGCATTTTGCGAGATTTCTCCTCTCACGTTAATAGATGATAACACACGGAATGTAAACATCACATTCGAGATCTCAAAAGGGCAGGAAATATATTTCAATAGAATTAATATATTGGGAAATACAAAGACACGGGATAAGGTGGTCAGAAGAGAGTTGAAGTTTGCTGAGGGTGACAGGTTTTCAGCTACGAAACTGAAAGACAGCAAAAAGAAGTTAAAAAATACTACATTTTTCAAAGATGTAGATATGAAGATTATCAAAACAGACGAACCCGATAAGATAAACCTTGATCTTACTGTTGAGGAAAGACCAACAGGCTCATTAAATGTTGGTGTAGGTTATAGTACTGCGGATAGAGTCATATTAACAGGCACTGTATCTCAGGAAAATTTTTTAGGCACAGGGAGAAAGCTTTCCCTCGAAGCCTCACTCAGTGCTTTTACAAGGCAGTATAGGTTTTCATATTTGGAACCTTATGTTTTTGACAAGAATCTTGCTGCTGGTTTCAGTATATTAAATTTTACGAGGATTATGGACAATTATGAATATAAACAGATCGGAGGAAGCCTTTTTTTTATCAGGCCCTTAACAGACGATGTGAGAGGCGCCATCAGATACAGATATGAAAGAACAACCGTTTCAAACATTGAGGATACAGCGAGCGATTATGTAAAAGAACAACAGGGGACAAAATTGACAAGTAGTGTTACTTTTTCTCTCGGGCAAAATACGATAGACGATATTTTGAACCCCAACAAGGGGATAAACACCGAGATATCATTGGAAATAGCTGGTGGTCCCTTTGCTGGCGATAACTATTTCCATAGAACGGTTGCGTATTATGGACAGTTTATACCTGCAGGCTTCTGGGACAGCACCTTATTCTTAAGAGGAACTGCGGGAGTCATCAGACCGTATGGTGGAAAGAACTTGCCGATATACGAAAAGTTTTATGTAGGTGGTATGAATACAATAAGGGGTTTTAATTATGGTGAGGCAGGGCCAAAAGATGAGACAGGGGAAGTGATTGGAAGTAAAAATGAACTTGTTTTCAACGTAGAATGGATATTCCCCATTTACAAACCTGCAGGAATAAAGGGGGTAGTTTTTTACGACTCTGGCGCAGGGTTTGACGACTCAAAGGGTTTTATGTTAAAAGATATGAAGGCCGGTGCGGGCTTTGGTATAAGATGGTTTTCACCACTTGGGCCTATCAGGCTTGAGCTTGGTTTTAATCTTTTTCCAAAACAGGGCGAGAGAAAAGGTGGTGTGTTTGACTTTACAATGGGTACACAATATTAAGCAGGAGGCAATATGAAAAACATTACTGTAGTTGTAATCATGGTTGCGATGCTCTTTATCCCATTAACCGTAAGAAGCGAAACATTGAATATAGCGTACGTTGACCTTCAAAGGGTTATGCTTGAGTCTGATAAGGGCAAAGAAGCGAAGAAGACACTCACTGACGAGTTTGAAAAAGTTAAGAAAAGTATGGAAGGAAAACAGGACGAATTGCAGAAGATGAAAGACGATATAGAGAGAAAGGGTGCAGCTATTACTCCTGATGCAAGGGCAGAGAAAGAAAGACAATATCAGAACAAGCTGAAAGATTATCAGAGGTTATCTAATGATTATCAGGGGGAACTACAGCAGAAAGATATGGAATTGACACAAAGAATACTGAAGGAGATAGATGAGATTGTAAAGAACCTTGGTGAAAAGGAAAAATACACCCTCATACTTGAAAAAAGTCAGGCTGGTATCCTCTTTGCCACCCCTGCGATAGATATTACAAGCAAAGTGGTCAGCCTTTATAATGAATCGGCAAAGAAAAAAACAATAAAAAAATGATTAGCTTAAAAACAATAGCTGAAGCAGTGAATGGTAATTTAACAGGAAATGCTGATACCCTCATATCCGGGATTGCCGGTATTCAAGAGGCAAAGGATGGTGACATAACCTTTCTCACCAATACAGGTTTCAGGAAGTATCTGAAGGATTGTAAAGCATCTGCGGTAATCCTTGGCGAAGATGTAAGTATCGATGATATAAAAGACAAGGATATCATTACTGTAAAAAACCCGATGCTTGCGTATGTGAAGGTAGCAGAAATTTTTTCTCCACATAAGGAAAAACAAAGAGGGATAAATCCAATGGCATCTGTTTCTGAAGACGCGCACGTAGCAGGAGAGGTTTTTATCTACCCTTATGTGTATGTTGACAGGGGGGCGACCATAGGCAGGGGGGTGACCCTTTATCCCTTTGTGTCTGTGGGAGAGAATGTGGTCATTGGTGAAGAAACTGTTATATATCCGCATGTTACAATATACGATGGAGTGAAGATTGGGAAAAGGGTCATCATACATGGAGGCTCTGTGTTGGGGAGTGATGGGTTTGGTTATGTGTGGGATGGCAATAGGCACGTGAAGATTCCCCAGCTTGGCATTGTAGAGATAGAAGATGACGTAGAGGTAGGGGCAAATGTCACTGTTGACAGGGCTGCTCTCGGCAGGACGATTATAAAAAAGGGTACAAAGATAGACAATCTTGTCCAGATTGCCCACAATGTCTCTATTGGAGACAATTCAATAATAGTTGCTCAGGTAGGTATTGCTGGGAGTACAACAATCGGGAAGAATGTGATTCTTGCAGG
>CAIJOT010000091.1 GCA_903822335.1 uncultured delta proteobacterium | reverse complement strand
TTGAAGAACTGCGGCAAGCCATTGAAGCTTTTGTAGCTGTCTATGGCCCTACCGCAAAACCATTTGTATGGCGCAAGAGAGAAGTGAAGGGATCACAACTGAGAAATACTATCGTTAACTTATGCAATTAGGCACTAGCATGATTATCGCCACTCGGAAGTCATGCTGGCAAAAAATATCTGTTCGAGCGCGTGGTTATACGGCATTTGTATTTTCAATTTATGTCCAGAGTTCAGCATTTCTAAGAACAAATACAGACTTAAATTCTTCGTTCCAATGCATTATAGACATGTGCCCATCTTGCGATATCACTATTGCAATTGAATCCTTATTAGAAGCTACGAATCGAGCCGACGATTGATGACGCGTACCACCCAAATCTTCCAAAGGCGATTCAATCACTTCTTGTTGACCTGGTACTGGACGAAACATGCAAATCTTTGGCGGCCCGTCATCTTTTATAGCGATTTTCGCACCAAATCCCAGGATCTTCAATTGTTTAGTGATTACAATAGCTCCGTCAATTCCTGCTAATGAAGAAATTGATTGAATAATATTTTCAATCCCAGTACTAATTGGTCTGAAGTTTTTTAAAACAATGTTCTTGATTTCATCTGGTATGGACCATTCTGATATTTTTTGAAGCATCTTACCTTGCTCATTACCGTCTTTAAGTTCATTTCGGATTATATCAGGAATTGAAGAATCCGGAGAAGCAAATCTGTATGCAAATGGGGTTAATGAATTTGACCACTGACCGTTTTCATTCGGAACGATTAATACAATCCCGCCGTGCCTGTCGTTTATAATTTCTCGTAATATCTTTGCTAACTCAAGGCGTTCCCTCCAGACGGCGTTTGTTTCGATTATGTCTGATACAGGCAACGGAATACCCATTATCCGATTAACATAGGCAGCAAGATTTGCATGTGTTCCTTCGATATTTGAACTGAATCCGCGGTTGAATACCACATATGGTCTATATGGGCCGATGTTTATTCGTATAGTTCCTGGTTCTGAGACTTCGATACTAATTGTATGCATCCACGACATATGCCTGTTACGTCCAAACCCAAGAATGTGCAAATCATGTTCGGCACTATATACGATAACTGCACCATTTTGAGATACAGCCGGGGCTAGATTCGTGATCTGGGACACCCCAAATGGAATCGGGGTTTCAAATTTGATTACATCAGAACAATTCGCAGGCGAACCAAATATCATAAAAACACGAGTTGGACAACCTTCGTTAGATTCAAGACTTACCCAAAAGGCAGTCTCAATAAATTCACAGATTTGTTCAACGGTTGGTAATTTTTCTGCTGCCAATAAATGTCCACCAATTCCGATTTCTCTTAAATGGGCTAACTGCGCGTGAATCTGCTTTATTGTTTCGTCATCTGGGTTAAATAGTTTGTTCATTTCTTATTTTGTCCGTATAACGTTCAAAATCACGGGTGGGCTATTGCCTGTCCCGTGGATTGGTTTGTTATGCCAATTCCTTTATTATATGCTTCGCAAGGTTTTCATCTATCTCATCATGCCTTGGAACTGGCTGTTTTTTGCCGGTCTTGGGATTTCTGTAGAGATCGTGACGGCTTCCATGTCTAACCAATACACATCCGACAGAAGTAATCTTCTTGATAAGTTCCTTTCTCTTCATACGTTCAGGGCAAGTTCTCTGATTTCGTGATGTTCAGGAACATCCTCCATTGTCATAAGCAGATATGCATCTTTCATGTTTTCTTCAAGCTCTTCTAATGTTTCTCCCTGTGTCATTATTTCAGGATGTTCAAGAAGTTTACCCAACCAGAATTTCTCACTTTTCCAATAAATCATCTTTAGTTTTGTTTCCATCTTCTCACCTCACGCTTTAAGCATCTTTCTATTAATAGAATACCACAAATTGAGCAAAGTATTTGTGCTTATAAGCAATTTTTTTTACAAATAAGGGTATTATAAACATATCTTATGAGGATACAGATAAGTCTCCACCCGAAGAAATTCAAATACTCTTATCAAGAACAGGAAGGATGGCATACATGCTTGCACCAGGAGCGTGCCATTTTCCCCGTCCTATAATCCGAATAGAGTTTTCAGGATTTCGCAAGTAGTTTCTGGGAAGCGTTCCCAACCTGTATAATTCTGGATAGATAGCGTACAATTCATTCATCGGCACCCATTTTTCGCGCTTATTTTATACTTAATTCTGTATCTATCATTGGTTTTGTCCAATGCAGTAATTTGGTATTCATTCTTGCGTACAAGTGAATAAAATCTCTCGCCCTTTGAGTGTAGGCCGCTAACCCCTTCCCAACCCATAGACACCTCCTGTGTCTATGAATTAATACAAAAGTGTTACCCATGTACCCAGAATATTCTGTTACCTATGTCCCCGTTCGATCACCATTTCATGAGGCCCGGTTGTCCTCCCCATGCCGAAGTCATCGTCAGTGGTATATTCGGTTTGTTCCCTGATGTGGAAAGATTTAAGTATGCTGATGAGAGCGAGGAGGAAAAACTTGGAAAGATGCTCCAGCAAATCTTAGCGATGGGTTAACAGCTTGTTGCACAAACCGATTATACACCGGGAAACTCTTTTGCTCCCTGCTCACGCTACGCGCCGCTTACCCTTGCCAGTAATGCGGGGTACCCTGCGTCAACAGCGGGGTCGCAACGCTTCCATTCAATTTGGAAGCTCGCCACAGGCGAAGCTTCCTGGAAAGGTTTAATCCCGCAGAATGCGGGACAAGGAATGGAGCGCTATTACTATTGTCTCCCAGTCGAACTTGCTCTGAGCTTCAAACAGCGAGTAAGGTTTCATTGCGAGCAAAGTTGAGCAACATTGGCCCTAAGCGAGGCCGGGCAGCAGGGAGGCTTCGGCTCATCTGCAGGGTACTCAAGTGGGGCTTGATGTTCGCTGCATGAAACAGTTTTCCCTTCCGTATAAGTATTGTAATGGGCCTTTCTCTGGACGTTTTCGTTGGCGAAATGAACTACCCCGCGGCAAGCTTCGGGGTATAAGACCCGAGGGGCAATCAAGTAACGGAACCAGCGAGCTACGTCTCCGTCCCCTATTTATTAACGCAGGTTGAAGCCTGCGACTACCCGTTCAGAACTCATGCCCTGTGGCAGGTTTCTTCACTATACAAGGATGTTCTTGTCTAATATATGATGCTTTATAATTGCTCCCTCTACCATAAAGATAACATCTTCACAGATATTCGTTGACAGGTCAGCAATACGCTCAAGGTTACGAGCTATTTTGAGTAATTGAAGGGAACGCTCGATAGTGGAAGGATCACACGTCATATAGGTGATTAGTTCACGCAAGATCTGATTCCCCAGATCATCAACTTCATTGTCCCGTTCACAAACACTGAATGCAAGAAGTGGATCTTCATTAATAAATGAGGTTATGCGGCTTAATACGATTTTTTAGGGCCTAAAATCACTTATAGATGCTATACTGACAACATTCTACACTATCTAAAATAGAAGAGGCTGGAAAATGGGTAAAAAAACTGTCCATGTTGTGGATAGAATCATACACAAAAGAAAGG
>CAIJOT010000090.1 GCA_903822335.1 uncultured delta proteobacterium | reverse complement strand
TATCCGGGGATGGTTTACCAAAGGGAAGCTCAAAGGGAAGAAAGTGGGAAAAAGCTGGGTGATCACAGAGGAAGACCTTAGAGCATTCTTCTCAGGAAAGGAGGAGGTGAAAAAGAGTAAAACGAAAAAGAAAACGAAAAAGGAGGCCGTATGAGAGGAAGTATAGCAAAGAAAGGAAATACGTATTATGCCGTCATTGCCATTGGGTCTAAGCGCAAATGGCTGAGAGGCGGGGAAACAAAAAAAGATGCTGAACGGATATTGAATGAAAATTTGGTAGCGGTTCAGGAAGGAAACTTCAAAGATGTTCAGAAGGTAACATTTCGGGAGTATGGGAAAATCTGGATTGAAAGTCATGTTAAAAGCTACATAAAAGAAACCGGACAAATGGAATATGCCCACGTTGTTTCAAGATTTACAAAACACTTTGGGGATGCTCTATTACAGAACATAACAGGGGCACATATACAAACTTTTATGGTCAAAAGATTGGGAGAAGTGCAGCCTTCTACAGCACAACGGGAGGTTATTATTTTAAAGGAGATTCTTAAGCACGCTTATCAAGGAGGATATACCAAGAGAAATCCAGGAGAGTTTATAAAAAACCCTCATATACCCAAAAAAGAAGTGACAATCCTTGATGTTCCCGAGGCGTATAAGCTCTTAGATAAAATCCATCCGCATTACCGTGTTGCAGTTTTAACGGCAATCCTCACAGGGCTCAGAGCTAATGAGTTATGGGGTCTAACATGGGATGACATAGATTTAAATACTGGTAAAATCCATGTAAGACATTCTCTTTGGAAAGGTAAACTCCTTGAACCGAAGACTGAAACCAGCACAAGAAAGGTTGACATCTCTCCTTCTCTTGCATTGGAACTAAAGAAATGGAAACTCCAATGTCCTGTGAGCAAACTGAATCTTGTGTTCCCTTCACGGCGGGGCGTTCCTGTGATTCACCACAATTTTGTTAAATGCTATTTTAAACCGGCGTTACAAGAAGCAGGGGTAAAGAACGTGAAATGGCATAGCCTGAGACATACCAATGCAAGCATAAGGATACACAGTGAACAAAACCCTAAATATCTTTCCGGGCAGTTGGGACATTCGAGCATAAAAACTACCTATGATTTATATGGGCACATCTTCAACGATGCAGAATTTTCAGAAACACAGGTTTCAAAATTGGAGAGTGAGTTTTATGGGCGTTAGAAATCCGTTAGAAAGAACCCATTTTGGGAGAAATAGCGACATTACACTGATATGCAATATATTGATATGATTGATAAAATTGACAATTATTATTTGACAAAAATAAGAAGTATTGAAAAATGTCAAATATTAGAATATAAAATGTGCTTGAAATACAATACAAAACAGTTAAAACACGAATTCCGAGTTCCGCGTTTCGCGTTAGGAACCCGCAACCAGCAACCCGCAACGGTTATTTGTCTATGAAAATAATAGTCATTCTTGCCCTCTCGTGCATTTTATTCATCCACAATCTGGGCACAATCGCCCTCTGGGACCCGGATGAGCCGAGACAGGCTATTATGGCAAGGGAGATGGTACAAAGGAATGATTATGTACATCCTTACCTGAACGGGAAGCCATACCTTGAAAAACCCCCTTTTTACTCATGGATGATAATCATTGCGTCAAAGATAAAGGGGGACATGGATGAGTTTTCATCGAGGATACCAGCCGCTATTGCAGCGACACTGCTTCTGCTGATTACTTACTACCTGGGACGTATGCTCACAGACCCATACAGCGGATTTCTCTCAGCCATCGTGCTCGCAACAAACTACCAGTTTCTCTCAAACGCACGTGAATCAGTGATGGATATGACCTTTGCCTTTTTCATAGGGCTTACCATATTGTTAAACTACATCTCGATTGTAAGAGGTAAAAGATGGCAGTTTATCCTTTCCTTTATCCCCTCATCCCTCGCAACCCTCACAAAAGGTCCTGCAGGTCTGGTAATACCGGCATGCACAATATTCATCTATCTCCTCGTAAAAAAAGAATTTAAAAGATTCATCGTACCCTTGATTGGAGGATGTTTTTTATCTATAGCATTGGCGTCAATCTGGTTCCTTATGGCAGGTGAAGAATACTGGAAAGAATTTATTTTAAGACAAAACCTCACACGGTATACCCATGCTTTTGACCATATAGAATCCTTTTACTATTATTTCCATAAACTATTCTTCAATTTTTTGCCATGGAGCATCCTGCTCCCCTTTGCAGTGTACCATGCATGGAAAAAAAGGATATGGTTACCCCTTATATGGTTTATCTTTACCTTTCTTTTTTTCGAGCTATCAACGAGCAAAAGGGCTATATACCTCCTTTCATGTTATCCTGCCTGTGCGTTACTCTGTGGTATATACGTGAGAGACGAATGGCCATGGCTCCTTAAAAATGCATGGACAAATCTGTTGTTGAAATGTTTTGCCTTCCTCCTCGCGGTTATACCCATTGTGTCTTTTATTGTCCTTCGTTTTTTTACGTCTGATACTGTTCTCGCATTTAGAGAGGGCCCACCTTCTTTATATTTTTACATCATTATACTTTTCTTTACAGGGGGGGTATTTTTCTACATGATAATGAGGAAAGCGGAAAATTGGGCGCTTACGCTATTCATTGTATACCTTGTTTTTGTTGGCTACTTTTATAACGCGTACTATATGCCTGTAATGGATAGAACATTGAAATCTCCACGGTTGATAACAGATAAGCTCAGCAACCTCAAAAAGGATACTGAAATTTATACCTATGGTTTCAGTTCAGCAGGTCTGATTTTTTATATAGGTAGACCAATCCACGCGTTTAATGATATAAAGGAGATAAAACAAGACAAAAATGATATATTGCTCATTGTGGAAGACAGGCCATCAATACACATTAAAGGAGACCTGGATAGATTCTATTCACCTGTGAATAAGGCAAGGTATGAACGAGATACTTATACATTCTATGTGAGGAAGGATGGACAATAAACCCTATATTTCGGTATTGGTTCCAGTTTTAAACGAACAAGAGACTCTCCCTGAACTACAAGAGAGGTTGCACAAAACACTTGAAGGCATTCAAAAACCATACGAGATCATATATATCAATGATGGCAGCATAGACAGTACACAGGACATACTGGAGGGGTTTCATACACAAAGTAAGAGTGTGAAAGTCATTGAGTTTAACAAAAACTACGGGCAGCACATGGCACTCTTTGCAGGTTTTGAGTTTTCAAAAGGCGATATTGTAATCACAATTGATGCAGACCTCCAGAATCCCCCCGAAGAGATACCGAAGCTTGTTCAAAAGATGGAAGAGGGTTATGAGGTTGTGGGCACTGTGAGAAAAGGCCGCAAAGATTCCCTTTTTAGAAAAATCCCGTCCTTTATTGTGAACAAAATTACTGCCAGACTTGTGGGTGTTAAGTTAAAAGATTACGGGTGTATGTTGAGGGCATATAAAAGAAACATCGTGGATTATATGAATATGTGTCCGGAGTCATCAAGCTTCATTCCTGCCCTTGCCAACACTTTTGCCAAGAGGATTGCAGAGGTAGATGTTGCCCATGAGGAGAGGACAAAAGGGACATCAAAATATGGTCTGTTTAAATTATTTCGATTGAATTTTGACCTGATGACAAACTTTTCATTGTTGCCCATTCAATTCATTGGTATGCTCGGTATTGTAATAGCCCTTGTAGGTCTTTTATTTGCCGTATTCCTTTTTATAAGGAGATTGATAGTCGGACCAGAAGTTGAGGGTACATTTACCCTTTTCGCCATTCTGTTCTGCTTTGTGGGTATCCAGATATTCGCTCTCGGCATCATTGGAGAATATATAGGGAGAATATTTCAGGAGGTGAGAAGGAGACCGAGGTTTATCATAAAGAAGGAACTTTTATGAGGGCAGTTGTATTTGGGTACCACGAGATAGGCTATGCGTGCCTTGATGAATTGATGAACTTCGGGGCAGAGGTTATCTGTCTTTTTACCCATGAAGATGATCCTGATGAAGAGGTTTGGTTTAAAAGACCGGTGGAAATTGCAGAAAAACATCACATACCCGTATATACTCCGGAAAATTTGAAAGAGGCCGTATGGACGAACCTCATAGAAGATATGTCACCAGATATTATATTCTCGTTTTATTACAGGAAAATGATACCAAAAGTAATCCTTGAGATCCCCAGGGTAGGCGCTTTTAACCTCCATGGTTCTCTCCTTCCTCAATACAGGGGGCGGTCTCCTGTAAACTGGGTATTAATAGGCGGGGAAAAGAAAACAGGGCTCACACTCCATTACATGGTAGAAAAACCAGATGCAGGGGATATGATAGCACAGAGGGAAATAGAGATAACCTTTGATGATACTGTATACACATTGTTCATGAAGATGGCAGGGGAAGCAAGGATACTCATGAAGGAAACATTGCCCCAATTAAAGGATGGGACGTTCAAGAGGATTCCACAGGTAGGCCCATCGTCGTATTTTGGTGGAAGAAAACCTGAAGATGGGGTTATATTATGGGGAAAGGATGCTGTATCAATATATAATCTTATCAGGGCAGTAACACACCCATATCCTGGTGCTTTTACTTACCTTGATGGCAAGAAACTGTATATCTGGAAAGCATACCCAAAAGATGGTGTGTGGAATGTTCTGTCAGGAAAGGTTATTTCAAAAAAACCACTCTTAGTGAATACCGGCAAAGGTGCTCTGGAGTTATTCACTGTCCAGTTAGAAGGAGAAGAAGAAATGGATGGAGAAAGATTTGCCACTATCCACAATATGGAAGATACTTTATTTGGAGGTAACGTTTGAAGATACTCATACTCGGTGTAAATGGGTTTATTGGAAATAGCCTTGCAGCAAAGATTTTGCAGGGAAAAGACTGGGAAATATATGGAATGGATATAAGGGATGATAAATTAGACGCATGCCTTGGAAATGAACGTTTTCACTTTGTAGAAGGCGATATTTCCATCAACAGGGAGTGGATAGAATATCATGTGAAAAAATGTGATGTCATCATGCCCCTTGTTGCTATTGCGACCCCCGCTACCTATGTGAGAGAACCCTTAAGGGTCTTCGAACTTGATTTTGAGGAAAACCTGAAGATTGTCAGGCTCTGCATGAAATATAGCAAGAGGCTCCTTTTCCCCTCCACCTCAGAAGTGTATGGTATGTGTACAGACAAAGAATTCAAAGAGGATGAAAGCCCTCTTATTCTTGGCCCTATAAGGAAGCAGAGATGGATATACAGCGCATCAAAACAACTTCTTGACAGGGTAATATGGGCATATGGGTTTCAGCGTGGACTTAAATTCACCCTTTTCAGGCCCTTCAACTGGATAGGCCCAAAACTTGATGAATTAACCTCTGACCCGGAAAAAGAGGGTAGCTCAAGGGTTGTTACACAATTTATAAGCAGTCTCCTGCTGAGTGAGCCAATAAAGCTCGTTGATGGAGGTTCGCAACGCAGGTGCTTTACCTATGTAGATGATGGCCTGGAGTGTCTGGTAAGGATTATAGAGAATAAAGATGATAAATGCAACGGCGAGATATTTAACATTGGGAACCCGAAAAATGAGGCAACAATCAAGGAGCTTGCCAATAAACTGAAAGAACTGTTTATGAACCACCCATCCACGCAACACTACAAGAAATATTCAGAAATCATAGAGGTATATTCCAAAGAGTTCTATGGTGAAGGCTATCAGGATATAGACTTCAGGGTCCCTTCCATAAAGAAGGCGAGAGAACTCGGCTGGGAACCGAAGGTGGACCTTGATACAGCACTGAAGAAGACACTTGAATACTACCTTGAATCCAACCTGAAAGGTGTATGCTGACTAAACTCGGAGTAACGAGCTCGGAGTATGTAGCAGTAAGAACTCATGGTCACAGACATGGATAAGGTAATCGGGTTAAAGGTTGATGTAGATACATTCTGGGGCATGAGGCAGGGTGTTCCAGCCCTTCTCTCGCTTTTCAAGAAATACGACATACACGGGAGCTTTTTTGTTCCTATGGGCAAAGACCATACGGGTTGGACTGTCAAGAGGGTATTTACAAAAAAAGGTTTTTTGAAAAAGGCAAACAGGGTAGGGGTTTTGGAAACATATGGGTTTACAACGCTCATGTATGGTCTTCTTCTCCCTGGTCCAGAAATAGTGAAGAAGAATGCCCAACTCCTCAAGAAAATAAAAGAAGATGGTCACGAGGTTGGTATCCACGGCTATGACCACGTGTACTGGCATGACCACATAAGGCATTGCGATAAAGAAAAGACAGAGGAAGAAATAGAGAAGGCATTGAGTGTCTATAAGGAAACACTCGGGGAAAGACCACTTTCCTTCGCAGCCCCTGGGTGGATGATAAACAATCATGCCCTCCGTTATTTTCAGGAAAAGGGTTTTATCTACACGAGTGATACAAGAGGAACCTCACCGTTTTTCCCAAAGATAGGAGGGGAGAAATTTGATGTAATTCAGATACCCTCAACACTCCCGACCCTTGATGAGGTTGTGGGCATTGCAGGAACAGATATATTCTCTTTAACGGAATATTTTTTAAATTCCCTCACCGAGGGTTTAAATATCCTTACAGTCCACACAGAACTTGAAGGGAAAAGGTGGTTAGGTTTTCTTGAAGCCTTCATAGAAACGACTCTGAGACGTGATTTCCAATACAAAAAACTTCTTGATATAGCAATTGAGTGCAGAGAAACAATGGTCATCCCCACATGTGAGATTGTTAATGGATATGTGGAAGGAAGAGCAGGGGAAGTTTCCTGCCAGCAATGGTGAATTATCCATCATCCATTCCCTTAATGAATAACAATGTCTGATTTCCTTGCCCTTATAATGATTGTGGTCTGGCCTGTAATACCGCTCTGGTGGATTCCTGTACATAGCTCAGCACAAACAATGAACAGGTTTGGTATTCTTGCCTATATCGTGCTTTTTGTCATATGGTTCCTTTTTGCATGTCTCATCTATAACAATAGGGTCTTTTTACTCCAGTTTAAGATGAACACCTTGTCAGTCCTTAATATAGCCGGAGGATGTCTTTTAATCCTGGGCGTTTTTCTTCAAATCTGGACTGTCAGACTACTCACGTTTAGAGGCATTATAGGATTACCTGAGATTCATGAAGTAAAAGGAAATCTTGTCACAACCGGCCTATTTTCTCTTGTGAGACACCCGACCTATGTATCACATACACTAATAATGGGTGGTATTTTTTTCATAACCGGGGTTATTACTACTGGCATTGTTGCTTTCATTGACTTCTTGCTCATCTATTTTGTCATTATTCCCAAAGAAGAGAAGGAACTTATAGGCCGTTTCGGCGAACCGTATATACGTTATATGGAAAAAGTGCCGAAGTTTTTCCCAACCCTCAAGGAAGATAAAAAATTGGTAAAATAGCCAATAATGTCACTTGACATATTTCTTTTGTGTGCTATAGTCATTATATACGTTTTTATGTATCGTTTGTGTAACGGCATTAAAAAACTTTAAAAAAGGAGGAAACTTATGCCAGGAAGTGTGTACAAAATCATTGAGATTGTGGGAACGAGTGCAAAATCATGGGAAGATGCCGCAAAGAGTGCCCTGGAAACAACATCAAAAACCCTTGAAGACCTTCGAGTTGCAGAAGTAGTGAAACAGGATGTGGTTGTTGAGAATGGTAAGATAACAGCTTTTCGTGTGAGACTGAATATCTCTTTTAAGTATCACGGGGAAAAGTAGGAAGGTTTAACAACGAGAAAAACGTTTAAAAAAAGAGGGGACCTGGGTCCCCTCTACTTGTTTAGTACATATCTCCCATTCCGCCCATTCCACCCGGTGGCATCATAGGCATCTGACCTTTTTCTTTCGGTTTTTCAGCAATCATTGCATCAGTTGTAAGTAACAGGGACGCTACTGACGCTGCATTTTGCAGAGCTGTCCTCGCTACTTTTGTTGGATCTATGATACCTGCTTCCATCATGTCGTCTACATAGATCTCTTTTGCTGCATCAAAACCAAAATTACCTTTTGCATTTTTCACTTTTTCAATCACGATGGAGCCATCATGACCTGCGTTGTTTGCAATCCATCGTAATGGATCTACCAGCGATTTCTTCACTATCTGAATCCCCAATTGTCTTTCGCCTTCCATTTTGACTTTCTCAAGGATTGGTATGCATCTCAAGAAGGCTACACCACCACCAGGGATTACACCTTCTTCAACTGCTGCTTTTGTAGCGTTTAATGCATCTTCCACGCGGGCCTTCTTCTCTTTCATTTCTGTTTCCGTGGCAGCACCTACATTGATAATAGCGACTCCACCAACAAGTTTTGCTAACCTTTCCTGGAGTTTTTCTCTATCATAGTCTGAAGTTGTCTCTTCAATCTGGGTTCTTATCTGTTTAACTCTTGCTTCAATTTCCTTTTTCTCGCCAGCACCATCCACAATTGTTGTATTATCTTTATCAATAACCACTCTCTTTGCGGAGCCAAGGTCTTTATGGGAAATACTTTCGAGTTTGATGCCAAGCTCTTCTGATACCATCTGTCCACCGGTCAGGATGGCGATGTCTTCCAGCATTGATTTTCTTCTGTCACCGAAACCAGGGGCTTTCACTGCAACAACCTTTAAAGTGCCTCTCAGTTTATTCACCACCAAGGTTGCGAGAGCTTCACCTTCCACATCTTCGGATATGATTAAGAGGGATTTCCCCATCTTTGCTACCTGCTCGAGGACAGGTAAAAGGTCTTTCATGTTGCTTATCTTTTTCTCGTTAATGAGAATCAGTGGTTCATCGAGAACTGCTTCCATTTTTTCCGGGTTTGTAACAAAATACGGGGAGATATAGCCCTTATCAAACTGCATACCTTCAACAATCTCAAGGGTTGTCTCCATACTCTTTGCTTCTTCAACGGTAATGACACCCTCTTTGCCCACCTTGCCCATGGCTTCAGCTATGATATTCCCTATAGTTTCATCATTATTAGCGGATATGGTTCCTACCTGGGCAATCTCTTTCTGGTCTTTGGTTGGTTTAGAAAGCTTCTTCAACTCCTCCACTACCACTTCGACCGCCTTCTCTATGCCTTTTTTGAGTTCCATAGGATTATGCCCTGCAGCAACCAGTTTTGCACCTTCTCTGTATATTGACTGTGCAAGGACTGTTGCAGTGGTTGTCCCATCCCCTGCCACATCGCTTGTTTTGCTTGCCACCTCTTTTACCATCTGGGCGCCCATATTCTCGAACTTATCTTCAAGTTCTATCTCTTTTGCAACCGTGACACCATCTTTTGTAATATTTGGAGACCCAAAAGATTTGTCTAAAAGTACATTTCTTCCTTTAGGTCCAAGAGTCACCCTAACTGCATCTGCAAGTATATTTATACCTCTTAGAAGTGACTCCCTGACTTTCTGATCATAAATTATTTCCTTTGCCATTCTTTCATCCTCCTTTCTTTAATCTTCCATTATAGCAAGAACATCGTCTTCTCTTAAGATTAAATGTTCTTCGCCATCGATTTTTATCTCTGTTCCAGAATACTTACCGAATAGTATCTTGTCGCCTGCTTTGACCTGCACAGCGACCCTCTTGCCATTCTCCAGCATTTTGCCATCACCCACAGCCACCACTTTACCTTCCTGTGGTTTCTCCTTTGCCGCATCGGGAATAATAATCCCTCCCTTTGTCTTTGCTTCCTCTTCGATCCTTTTGATAAGGATCCTGTCTTGCAATGGTTTAATCTTCATTTTATCACACTCCTTTCTTTAATTTAGTTTATTAGCAATTGTTCAAAGAGAATGCTAAAGATAATATAATGATTGGAAGGGGTTTTTGTCAATACCGTTCATTAAATTTTTAATAATAAATTTACTCCTTCCCTGTACCATCTTGAAAATTGTTCATTTTCCTTCTTATTTCCCTCTTTATCGAGTAGTACTGATGTGAATATTTTATCTTTATCTATTTCTGTATCAAACTCCCTTATTGCCTGTGAATGTAGCCTGTCTATCATCCCTGATAGCACTTTTTCCTTATCACCATCACAAAACCATAATGACCACCACTTATCATAGACGTTCCTTACGGTTTTCCACTTTTTATCATAATATTTTGATAAAGACGGGAGCCACTCCTCTATATGCTCTCTTGATTTATAAAAAATATCTTCCACAAAAGGGTAACGTTCCATGATGTCCATTTCTATTTTGATCTTCTGTATAAAACCTTCTACGATGCTTTCCACCCCATGTTTTTTCTTATACACCTTCCCTTTTAAAGTGTTCCATACCTCTATGACTGGATATACCTCCATATTTTTCTCTGAATAATTGATGATTTCTATACTTTCAATGGTATGCCTTTTCTTCTTGGGTACCCCATACATGAGTAGACCGAGGAGATCAGATACCACATGAAACAGTAAGGACCTGTTCCTTGGTCTTTGTGAAGGAAACATAAAACAGACGAACTCGTTGAGTTCCAATGCTTCTACGAGATGGTCTTTCTTAGATTCCACATCCATATATTTTATTGCATCAATAGCAAGGGTAATTGTGGACATAGAAAGCAGTTCTTCCTCGTCCCCGATAAACTCATACACATCGAGGATGTGCCTTCTTGGGAGCATTACATGTCTTCCCGTCGTAATTCTTCAAGTAACGTTTTCTGCCTGTCTGTTAATCTTTTAGGGATTTCTATCTGAAACTCGATATACTGGTCGCCCCTACTACCTTTTAAATCAGGCACACCAAGGCCTTTTAGTCTTACTTTCTTTGCACCTGGTGGGATTTTCACCTGTTTTGGGCCATCAACCGATGGAACCTCTATCGCTGTTCCGAGCATGGCGTCTGAAAACTTGATCTCCTGTTTGACATATAAGTCGTTCCCTGACCTCTTGAAGACAGGGTGTTCCCCTACCTTTATGGTAATGTAGAGATCCCCCATCCTGCCTGTGTAGGGGTCTTTATTACCTTTTCCCTGCAATCTCAATTTTTTACCAGTATTGATGCCCTTCGGTATCTTCACGTTTACCTCTTCAGTTCCCCATTGTGTTGCAAAGGTAATTCTTTTTTCAGCCCCTCTTATGGTGTCCATAAAGGGGATCTCGAGTTCATAATTAAGGTCTAAGTCGGTCGTAGGCTGTTGCTCTCTCGTAATATAGTCCCCGAAGTCATTAT
>CAIJOT010000089.1 GCA_903822335.1 uncultured delta proteobacterium | reverse complement strand
GCCCTTCCAAAGGCAAATATGTATCAATCCCTCCATACAAAGGTTATAGGGCCCTATGGCGAGAAGATAGAAATTCAGATACGAACACACGAGATGCACAAGATAGCAGAGGAAGGTATCGCAGCCCACTGGAAGTACAAGGAGGGTAAGGTTTTTAATGCAAAAGAAGATAAAATATTCGCCTGGCTGAGAAGGGTGATAGAATGGCAAAAAGAGCTGAAGGATAACAAAGAGTTTATGGAAATATTTAAAATTGACTTGTTCCCTGATGAGATTTATGTGTTTACACCAAGGCGTGATGTAAAAGAACTTCCAAAAGGTGCAACACCGGTAGATTTCGCCTATGCAATTCACTCCCAGCTTGGGCATCAATGTGTGGGAGCAAAGGTAAATGGGAAACTTGTCCCTTTGCGACACGTTTTGAAAAGCGGGGATACCATTGAGATTCAAACAAATCCAACCCATAAACCAAGCAAGGACTGGTTGGGTTTCGTCGTCACATCAAAAGCAAAAACAAAGATTAGGCAGTGGATTAAAACAGAGCAGAGGGAAAGAAGTATTGAGCTTGGTAAAACCCTTATAGAAAAAGAACTGGCAAAGCATGACCTGAATTTTTCTAAAATGCTGAAGAGCGGCGAGATACTCAACATCGCAAAAGAATATAGCTTTGAAACAGTAGAGGATCTTTTTGCAAACGTAGGGTATGGCTTATACACACCTTTACATGTGCTCGGGAAAGTCATTCCGGAAAGCGAAAAACCGAGCAAACTCAAAAGTATAATAAGCACTATCAAAAAAAGTAAAGACAGCTCGATCAAGATTCAAGGTGTTGACGGATTGGTTATCAGATTCGCAAAGTGTTGCAATCCAATACCAGGCGACAAAGTATTTGGCTTTATTACAAGAGGAAGGGGTTTAACCATTCATGTGGAAAACTGTCCAAATGTCCAGGCTTACGACGAACAGAGGAAAGTTCCGGTTTCATGGGAATTAGACAAAGATTATACATACCCTGTAAGGTTGAAAATATCAGGAGATGACAGAAAAGGTCTCCTTTCTGCAATAAGCACAACAATTTCATCAAATAAAGTCAATATTATCAGTGCACAGGCAATGACCTACCCTGACAAATCAGCAGCAGGTATCTATGAGATAGAAATCGGGCACATGTCACAACTTCAGAAGGTCATCAAATCCATACAAAAGATTAAAGGTATCAGATCTGTAGAAAGAATACGGGGAAACGCTTAAATAGCTTTTTGAATATTGCCCTTTTTAATGCATTTGGTGCAGACTCTCACTCTCTTTGTTATTCCATTCTTTACTATCTTAACGCTCTGTAAATTAGGGAGCCATTCCCTTTTTGTTCTGTTGTTTGCATGGCTCACATTATTACCAATCTGCTTGCCCTTGCCACATATATCGCACACTCTTGCCATTTGTTCCTCCAATTTCTGTTACTGAAGATATGAAGTTTACTTACTTAGGCACCGAATGTCAATAAATTTTAAGTATAGCAGATAATGTTTCGGGTTATGCGTTACGGGCGTAAAACTGTGAACATTAACTCCGTTAAAATCAGAGCAGCATGTAACTCGCAACTCGCAACTTCTCGTTGACAATACATATCGTTTGAAATATCCTAACATCATGTTCACCAATGTTCTCTCTATAATGCTTGCATACCTCATTGGCTCAATTCCTGTAGGCATAATCCTCTCAAAAATAAAAGGCAAAGACCCAAGAACAATTGGCAGCGGGAACATAGGAGCAACGAATGTAATGAGGGCGGCAGGCAAAGTTGTTGGTATCATTACCCTTTTTGGTGACATCATGAAAGGCTGTATTCCAACAATCGTGGCTATATATTACAAACAACCTCCAATTGTTATAGCAGTGGTAGGACTTGCTGCCTTCTTGGGTCATCTTTTTCCTGTATATCTGAAATTTAAAGGCGGCAAGGGTGTGGCAACGGCTGCTGGTGTTTACCTTGCGATAAGTCCGCTCGCCATACTAATAAACGCTATCATCTTTGTACTCGTTCTTCTCAAATGGCGTTATGTTTCCCTCGGCTCCCTTATCGGCACAGGTCTTATGCCCCTTGCGTTCTTTCTACTACAAATTCCACAGGCATATACCTATCTTGCCTTAATCATAGGTATTTTAATCTTTATCAAGCACAGGGATAACATAAAGAGGCTCTTGGAAGGCACAGAGCACAGGATAAGTTTTACAAAATAGTTGTGAGCTTTAGAGAAACAGCGATACCAATTTCTTGTTCTTAATATCCGCAAGTCCTCTGTCTGTTATCCTTAGAAAAGGCAGGCCTGTAAATGGAATCGTTTGAAGGGTTAAGAAGGGTTTTGTTAAAGTTGTGCCTATAACCTTCATCTTTTCATCAAGCTCTTTAGTTTTATCTCTTATTTCTTCCATCGTCATAAGCGGGATCACGCCATAGACAGGCATGGGGAATTCATAGATTATCTCGCCTCTCTTTGAAATGACAGTTCCTCCCTGTATTTCTATGAGTCTATTGACGGCCTCCTTCATATCCCCCTCACTGCTTCCAATCGTTAATATGTTAGCCGTATCCCAGATAAGAGTTGTTGCAAAAGCCCCATCAGCAATGCCAGTTCCTTTAATAAAACCTTTTCCAAGCTTTTTACCCTTCCCTCTGTGAATCACCGCAACAGGGACAATATCATGGTTCAGGCCTTTCTCTATAAAACCTTCCCTTACCTCAGCGTTATATTGTATCTCTTTCGTGATTGTTTGATTTGCAATTTCAATAACCCTAATTACATTACTTTTTTTATGTGCCTTTACTTTGAAATCGTCTTCTTCAAGTCTCTCTGTTTCTATCGTGTGTTTCATCTCCTCCGGGTATTGATAAGGCTTTATGGTTTTTGTGAAACCTCCATCCGTGAATACCATCTCACCGTTTATCATTACCTTTTCTATCGAGATATCTTGAATATCCTTAAGGAATAAAATATCCGCGTGTCTTAAGGGGGC
>CAIJOT010000088.1 GCA_903822335.1 uncultured delta proteobacterium | reverse complement strand
CCCTCCTCCCCACAGAAGAAAAAAGGATGAATTACCGATGATGGAAAAACTCTTCATTGCACTTACCCATGCCCTTGAAGGGACCCCTGCTATTGCACTTGGCGTATCATTCATCTGGGGTATCTTAAGCCTTATCTTAAGCCCCTGCCATCTCTCAAGTATTCCCCTCATCGTGGGATTCATCGATGAACAGGGACGCATGTCAACGAAACGGGCATTCTTTGTTTCCCTAATGTTTTCTCTGGGGCTTATGGTGAGCATTGCTGTCATCGGTCTTTTGACAGCAATGGCGGGCCGCATGATGGGAGACATAGGCCGGTATGGCAACTATTTCGTGGCCGGCGTCTTCTTTCTGGTAGGTCTTCATTTGTTCGACATCATCCCCATGCCCTGGTCAGGACCCGGCCGGCTAAGCATGAAACGAAAGGGCATGATTGCTGCTTTCCTCCTCGGTCTCATATTCGGCGTCGCCCTTGGCCCCTGCACCTTTGCCTATATGGCACCTATGCTGACCATCACCTTCCAGCTCGCTTCGACGCAGTTGTGGTACGGCATTGCACTTCTCCTGTCCTACGCCATAGGCCACTGCTCGATCATCGTCCTTGCGGGGACATCAACAGAGCTTGTCCAGCATTACCTGAACTGGAACGAACAGTCAAAAGGGCCTCTGATAGTGAAAAGGGTGTGTGGTGTCCTTGTGATACTGGGCGGGTTTTATCTGATCTACACGACATTATAGGGATCAATATATGAAGTACAGGCATTTCATCTTTTACACAACGGGTTAATCAAAAGAATTCCTCGAAGCTCTGCTTCGGGGTAAGAATCCAGAATTCAGAATCCAGAAGGGGGATTAAAATATCTTCAAAAAAATTCTGACTTCTGACTACTGTATTCTGTATTCCAGATACCTCGCAGCTTTGCTTCGGGGTATGGACCCGCGGGGCAATAAAAAATGGAAAAAATGATCCTGGCGGCATGCTTGGTTCTACCGGAATCTATATGTATAATAATTTTTTCCTGAGAGCGAGTTTTTGTTATACTCTTTCGATATGCAACATTACAAATGGCATTCAATAATTCTCTAAGTGGCGAATCACTATTGTTTAACTCCTTGCCTTAAAAGCATCCGTTCAGCCTCGGGTTTTTAACCATAAAATAGGCACGTTCATATTGATAGTTTGTTTTTCTTGTGTTATTCATATCACATGCTGCAAAGCAAATTCCTATCAGTAAAAAGAACGACATATAATTTTATCGACGTCGACAATTGTACCCCAATTGAAAGATCTTCAAATGATAAACAATTCATCTTATGGTAATGTGTTGAGGATGATCGACAACAGAAGTACGTTATCAGGCGGGAGGGATCGTTCGTGAGAATAGGTGGTTTTCAATTACGTGACCCTGTTCCAGAGTGCAATGAGCCTTATGTCCTTGCTACCCTTCGGCCCTGGATAGATGTCAACAATGTTGGAAGTCTGGTCCTGAACGAATTGGAGGCGCGATACGGGGTCACGGAATTGGGGAAGCTATCCAAACCGGGTCACTTCTACGACTTCACGAGATACCGGCCTATTATCCATCTCGAAGAGGGTATTCGTGACCTGTCCATTCCCAATACAACAATTCACTATGCGAGAAGAGAAGGACAGAATGATCTTCTCTTGTTTCGCCTCCTTGAACCTCATGCCCATTCAGAGCTCTATATTAGTTCTGTTTTGAAGCTTCTCAAAACTTTCAAAGCGAGGAAATATATTCTTCTGGGAAGTATGTATGATATGGTACCTCACACCAGACCTTTACTCGTCAGCGGATATGGAATGGGAGAAAAAGCGCTCCAGGATGTGAGGAAAGCCGGTGCTTTGCCCATTACTTATCACGGTCCTTCAACCATTGCGAATCTGATCACGAAAGAGGCAGCGGAATCAGGGATTGAAGCAATCGTGTTCATCGTTTCTCTGCCCCAGTATGTTGTGTTGGAGGAGGATTATCTGGGAAAGGTCAGGCTGATGGAAATATTGAACATGCTTTACAACATCCCCGTCGATAAAGAAGACTTCGAAAAGGCTCTGGAGCAGCGCAATTTCATCAGCGCAAGAATGGAAAACTCTCCGGAGGTTAAAATGCTCCTGCCTCAACTTGAAAGCGCGTATGACATGCGGATCAAAGCGATGGAGGAAGGGGGAACACCACGCCTGACTTCCGAAATGGAAGAAATCTTCTGGAAAATAATGGGAAAAGATATAGGGAAAGCATAGTTCCCCTACACCCCCTAACCTTTCTATCGCCAGTTATTTTGTGGCTTTGCCTCACCAACTTGCGACTTTGCGAGTATCCGGCTTAGCTGACAATTTTAGGTATAATATCAAAATTTTGGTATAATATCAAAATAAAGGGCTTTTTTTCCATAGGATTTCCTCAATAATTTTCCTTTTGAGGTCTTTTCTGGAACCTCTGTGAATCTTCACTAACTCTTTCAGGTATGCGAAACAGCCATCAAGAGAATTTGTAGTATT
>CAIJOT010000087.1 GCA_903822335.1 uncultured delta proteobacterium | reverse complement strand
TTTTGAATCATGTATTGATGCATCAGACAATTATCGGTCTTGAAGCACAGAAACAGATGGCGATGGCAGGTGATTACCCTGATATAGTAATAGGTTGTTGCGGTGGTGGGAGTAACTTCGCGGGTCTTGCCTTCCCCTACGTGAGAGACAAGATCTTTGGTAAAAATATGCGAATCATTGCCGTTGAGCCTACTTCGTGTCCGACGATGACGAAAGGTGCTTATGTCTATGATTTTGGTGATACCGCCCAGACAACGCCCCTTCTGCCCATGTATTCACTCGGTTCTGCGTTCATTCCCGCTTCCATTCATGCCGGTGGTTTGCGGTACCATGGGATGGCACCCCTTGTAAGCAGGCTCCTCATGGACGGCCTTATAGAGGCAAAGGCGTATAACCAGCTTGAGACTTTTGCATCAGGCCTGATCTTTGCGAAAACAGAAGGATTCATCCCCGCCCCGGAGACGAACCATGCCATTGCCTGTGTGATAGAGGAGGCAAAAAAGGCAAAGGAAGAGGGGAAAGAGAAGGTCATTCTCTTCAACTGGAGTGGCCATGGCATTGTTGACCTTGGGTCATACGACGCATATTTATCAGGGAAGCTCACAGACTATGCATTCCCTGATGAAGAGATCAGGAAACTTACAGAAAGCCTTAAAAAAATCTCGTAACGGACTGCATTTCGGGTTTCAGAGTCAAATCTGAAACCCGAAATATTTTAGGAGTGCCTATGGAAATATATTGTACTCAGTTGGGGATGTTAGTGGAGTTTTCCTACTGTTTTTCTATGAATGAAAAGCTTCCGTGCAGGAATGTCATCGGCTGCTGGAAGGGGAGAATGGACATAGTCCAATACCTTGAAGAAAGATTCGATAAAGAGATTTTGATGAAAGTTTTCAGTTGTTTGCCAAAAACAAAGATTGACCGTATCGTGGATTCCGTAACATCTGCACACAAGGAGGAGTGAATGTTGCTTTCAGAAAGGGTAATGCAGGTAAGACCATCTGGAGTAAGAAAGATTTTTGACCTCGCAGCGAAGGTTAAAAACCCTATCAATCTCAGCATCGGAGAACCAGATTTTGATATTCCTGTTGAAATAAAAGAGGAAGGTATTAAATGGATAAGGGCAGGTTTCAACAAATACACACCCTCTGGAGGTATCCCGGAGTTAAGGGAAAAACTTCTTCATTATATAAAAGGAAAGGGTATTATATGTGATGATGTAATTGTCACTGCAGGGGCAACAGGAGGGATACTCCTCTCATTCCTGGTTACCTTGAATCCCGGTGATGAGGTTATTATCCCTGACCCTTACTTTGTCCTGTATGAATATCAGGCAATTTTACTTGGGGGAAAACCTGTTTTTATTGATACATATCCAGATTTCAAGTTAAGGGAGGAAGCCCTCAGGAAAGCTATAACAAAGAAAACAAAAGCCATATTGATTAATAGCCCCAATAATCCAACCGGCGCAGTATATTCGAAAGAAGAACTTGAAATGGTGGTAAGGGTGGCGCGAGAAAAGGATCTTCTCATACTCTCTGATGACATCTATGATAAATTTGTGTTCGAAGAGGGGTTACGCAACAACTATCTCGGTCAGCTTTACGACAAGACACTGACAATTGGTGGTTTCTCAAAAACCTGGGGAATGACAGGCTGGAGGTTAGGGTTTGTTGCGGGGCCGAAAGAAATCATCCAGTCTATGGTCACCAATCAGCAATATGTGTTTAGTAGTATAAACTCTATTGCTCAGAAGGCCGGGCTACTTGCCCTCGATTATAATACAGACGCATTGATCGAAGCCTACAGGAGGAAAAGAGACCTGATATATGAAGGGTTGAAGGATAAGTATGAAGTTGAAAAACCAAAAGGTGCATATTATATCTTTCCACGAGTCCCCGGTGATGATGGGGATACGTTTGTTGAAAGGGCATTGGAAAAGAACCTTTTTATCATACCTGGCAGTGTTTTTTCGAATAGAAAATCGCATGTCCGTATCTCCTTTGCGGCAAGCGAGGAGAATGTGCTAAAAGGTGTTGAGATATTGAGGAGCATGGTGTGATGAAATCGGTTTTAGGTTTTAAGTTTTAAGTTTAAAGCTCAGAATCCAGGGCAGAACCGGAGGGCTCTGTGTTGTAGTTGTTTTGTAATCTAATGTAAAGGATATGCGCTATGTATAAAAATGTGTGCAGATTGCTGTTAGAAAATGGTGCAAGGCTTTTATATACCACAAGCAGAGCGGTAGGTGATACGCTCAAAGAGCTCGAAAAGGAATACCCGTCATTTCATTCCGAGGTCTCTCGTAATGAAAAGATAGGTTTTGAACTTGCCTTAACGGGCAGTTATGTTACGAAGAGAACAGCCTGTCTTTTTACAACAGATGGCATCTATGAGGCATTAGACCCTGTAATGAGCTCTGCATATACAGGTGTTGTCGGTGGTTTCCTTATTGTCTGCATGAAAGAGACAGATGAGAAGGTTACCCCGCTCGGGTCTTTTTCAAAGTTACCCGTCATAGTCACAGAGGACATGGATAACCTGGCCCGGTCTATCGGTTTTGGGTACGATATATCGGAGAAGTACGGGATACCGGTTATTATACAGATGGCACCTGCTTTAGACGAAGGACAAAGGACGAAGGACAAAGGACGAAAAACTCGAAACTCGAAACTCGCAAGCTTTAATCCTGCCGAAGGCGGGACAACTCGAAACTCGAAACTGACCATATCCCGGTTTACAAAGAATCCCGCCCGCTGGGCGGCCACTCCAAAGTTCAGGTTTCAGCTCCATAAGGAGTTGAATGGGAAGATAGAGAATATTAGGGAAGAATTTGAGAAGTATGAAGGCAACGTCACGATCAAGAAAGGGAAGACAGGGGTTATCACTGACAGGCATTTGAGTATGGAGTTCTATGATGAGGATGTGAGCATGTTGCGTCTGTCTACGGTGCATCCATTACCTCACAAGCTTGTGGATGCCTTTATAAAAGAGATGGACAAAGTGTATGTGGATGAGGAGCAATACCCTGCCATCGAATTACAGATAAGGGATAGAAGAAAAGTCACAGGAAGGAAAGTGGAAAAAGCTCGTCCCAGAAAAAGGGCTGAAGAAACAATGTATGGGTTTAAGGTGATGCGTGATGTCCTCGGGCCAGGCTCCTCGATAAACATGGCTCACGGGATAAAAAAGTTGGAACCTGACAGGCAGGTCCTTGCCATCACCCAGGAGGATCACTTTTTCCATTCGGGCATGCCCGCTTTTGTGAATACCCTGTATAATAACTCTTCTTATGTACTTCTCATCATGACGAACGAGAAAGAGCAGGAGATCAGGAGTGTTATGGAAGGGTGTGGCTTTCACAATTTCTTCCATATTGATAAGGTATCTGAGATTGAGCAGTTGAAAGACAGAAAGGACCTTACAGTACTCTTCTATAGAGGGTTAGTATGAGACAGCAGGAAAGCATGGCGCTGGAGGGAAAGGAAAACAATAAAAAAATTGAGAGTGACACATGAAGAAGAATGGTCTAAAACTTGAGATGGTCTGCGCTGGCGTTGGGGGAAGAGGAGTTCTCCTTGCGTCTACTATTCTTATTGAGACTGCCGTCAGGGCAGGATACCATGCTATGGCTTCAGACGAGTATGGGATGAGCCAGCGGGGTGGATCAGTAGTATCCCTTGTCAAGATTGGTACGTCACAAAGCCCGCTCATCGGGAGAGAAAATGCAGATATTCTACTTGCCTTTGAGGAAAGTGAATTTTATCGAAATCTCGTTTTTCTGAGAAAAGGCGGTATGGCCATTGTGAATACCTCTAAAGATATGTTACCTGACAATATTACTACCTTGCTGGCAGAGCGGAATAACAAATGTTTCTTAATTAGCGCAGATGACATTGCCAAAGAGAAAGGTATGATGCAGGCGTCGAACATGGCCATACTGGGTTTTTTCTCTTACTTCCGCATAGGCCCGTATACATTTGAGGCGATATTGGACACGTTAAGGGAGAGAACCAAGGGTAAGTTTCTCGAAAAGAATGTGGACGTATTTCAGACTGGGTATAAAAAGGCAAAAGATAAAGGTATTGCGCTATAATTAGGAAGAAATGAATCACCCCGAGGCAAGCCTTGGGGTATAGACAAGGAATTTTGGACAGATTTACTTTTCGAAGCAAGCTTCGGGGTATAAGACCCGAGGGACAATTAAGAACGGAGGTCTTGTCTTGGTGAAAGTACCGGCAGAAGTAATGGTAGGCAACTTTGCAATAGCGAGAGGTCTGGTAGAAGCAGGTTTAGAGTTGGCAGCAGCGTATCCCGGAACGCCGAGCTCGGAAATCTTGCCTGGTATAGTCGAGTTTAACAAAAGGGAAAAGGGTAACATCCATACGGAATGGTCAACGAACGAACGGTGTGCAATGGAGGTGGCTTTCGGTGCGGCACTCGCGGGTAAGAAAGCTGTCTGCATAATGAAACAGGTGGGCTTAAACGTTGCTTTTCCTCCTCTCATGAGGGGAAGGGGTAAAGTTCTTGAAGGTGCTTTGGTCATTGTGTCCTGCGATGATCCAGGGCCACAATCATCCCAGACCGAACAGGATACGAGACTCCTCTGCACATTGTTTAACATACCTGTATTTGATCCCGCTTCACCAAGAGAAGCAGCGGATATTGCATATTATGCGTTAGCGTATTCTTTTCAACGGAAAACCCCTGTCATCATTAGATCCACCCATAGGGTGAGTCATGCGAGAGAAGCAGTAGAGCTTTTTCCGCCAGGCACGAGACAGGTTGTATTATCGTCAGGGGTCATGGGTCAGGGGTCAAAAAAATCCGCAATCCGCAATCCGCAATCCGCAATCCGAGCAAAGCTCGGCATCATTACCTCCGGTATGAGCCACTCAATCACAATGGATGTGATTTCAGAGCTGGGCATTGGTGATCAAATATCTCTCTATAAAGTGGTGAGGGTTTTTCCTCTTGAAAAGCAACTTATTGATTTTGTGGAAAGCGTTGACCGTGTCCTCATTGTGGAAGAAACGGATGCGACATTAGAAATGCAGATAGGAAGGGGCAACAAGGTGTTTGGTAGAATCAATGGGTATGTGCCAGGAGCTGGCGAGCTTACCTATGATGTGGTAAGGAGTGTTGTTGAACGGATTGCAAAAGAAACCGGAATCGGGAAAAAAGTGTTTGTGCCTGATTCTCGTATCGAGGAAGCATTGCAAGGCGTTACAGTTTCGCCGCGCCCACCAAAACTCTGTGCTGGATGTCCCCACAGGGCATCGTTTCATGCGATGAGTTATGCGTATCCAGAAGCGGTTTTCCCTGGCGATATAGGCTGTTACACGCTCGGTATAGCTCAGGGTGCTGTGGATACCTGCATCGACATGGGCGGTGGAGTCACTTTAGCTGCCGGTTTCTACGACACATTTTCTCAGGATAACAACGTTGTACCGATTATCGCTTCCGTTGGCGATTCAACATTTTTTCATGCATGCTTACCACCCTTATATGATGCAATTGAAAAACGGAAAAGGTTTATCCTCGTTATTATGGATAACAGCACAACAGCTATGACGGGGATGCAACCCACGCCACAGTCAGGTATCACTGCGGATGGTACACCTACCAATTCGTTAAAAATAGAAGATGTTGTGAGGGGCTTAGGAATTGAGTTTTTGAGAGTACTTGATCCCTACGACATGCCCTTAATGTTAAATACACTGAAGGAAGCGCAGACCTATCTGGAAAAGAAGGGTAATACCCCTGCAGTAATTATTGCGAGGAGAGTATGCCTCCTCACCGGCAAAGGGAAAAGCCAGCAGTTCCTTGAGTCCATCGATCTCGAAGAGGATTGCACGGGATGCAAGACCTGCATCACCCGTTTCGGGTGTCCTGCTCTCTTGTTTGATGAAGAGAACAAGAAGGTTAAGATTGATGACGCACTGTGTATTAAGTGTGGGATCTGTCTTTACGTATGTCCGAGGACCGAGAAAGGGAAGGGTCTTTCTAAGTTGCGGGGAAAGCGCACTGCCAAACAAAAAACATAGCCTATAGCGTTCAGCTGATAGCTCATAGCTGATAGCAGAAAACTATGAGCAATTGGCGAAAAGCGATGGACAGTCAGAAAGCACATAACAAAAATCAAGAACCAATATTTGAGGAATCCCCTTCCGATTCTCAGCTCTCCGCCCCACACCCCACACCCCACACCCCACACCCCACGCTGCCTCTATCGTTATCATCACCAAGGATACGAAAAGGCTTCTAAAAGACCTTTTGGACTCTGTAAGGCATGACGAGTCTTTACAGCCCTGCATAAAGGAAATCATCGTAGTAGACAACGCCTCTATTGATGGAACAGGTGATTTGGTTACACATAAATTCCCTGAAGTAGTGTACATAAGAAATGACCGGAACATAGGATTTGCTGCGGCAGCAAACGTAGGCATGTCAAGTGCGAGCGCAGAATTCATACTATTCCTGAATTCCGATACCCTTCTCATAGAGGGAGAAATAGTGAAGATGTTGGGGTATATGGAGGAGAATAAGGATGTGGGGATATGTGGCCCCCAGCTTGTGTATCCCGATATGAGACCGCAACGTTCTTTTGCATACACGCCGGCACTATTGTTTGAAATCATTCCGGGGTCATTCCTTGAATTTGTTTTCCCAAAAAAATACCCCGCCAAACGCTCTACGCTCTATGCGCTACGCGCTACGCTCGAAGTAGACTCCCTCATAGGAGCTGCCATAATGGTGAGAAAGGAAGTGCTTGAAAGATTAGGTGGTTTTGATGAGAGATTCTTCTTTTTCCTTGAAGAGACAGATGTATGCGTCAGAGCAAGGCACAATGGTCAAAAGGTCATGTTTTTTCCTGGAACGAAGGTGATACATCATCAAGGGAAGACAGTAGGAAAAAATTGGGTTCAGGGCAGGATTGAATATAACATTTCACTTTATAAATTTATCAGGAAACACCATGCATTCACATATTCAACGTTATTTGAGGCTATCAGGCTGTTTAAATCTTTGTTGTTCCTTATAATATTTTCAATCGTACCCATTCCCCTTGTAAATAAAAGAATGAGAAGAAGGTATATCTACTATTTTAAACTGTTACTCTGGCATCTAAAAGAATGCCCGGATAACGCCGGCCTGCGAAGCGAGCTATCGAGCTGTTAGCTGTCAGCTATCGGTATGTCTGTCAACTCTCCAGAATAAAGAGGACTTCAAGGGTAACCCTGAATTCAACAATCTTTCCGTCCTCAACTTTGCAGCGATAATCCTTCACCTTCATTCCTGTGATACCCCGTAAAGTTTTTGAAGCCCTTTTAAAACCAACCAACACTGCATCCTCAAAGCTCTTTGGGGAAGCAGAAATTACTTCTGTTATCCTTGCAACCCTACCATCAGATCTCATAGAACCTCCTTATTCTTGTTTTATAAAAGGCTAACAAGAAGAATAAGTTGTGTCAACATTTTTCAGTACATTGTAATGACTTATCGTATTTGGCTCGTGTAATCTTCTTGACTTTTTAATATTTGGAGGTGTAACATTGATTTTTGTTCAGTGGTTGAACACATCACAAATCATTTTTTCTTGTTATCACTGGCTATTCTATGGCGGTAGCCTGTCTGAGAATGCCTAATGAACGAGACTCAGTTTAAAACCCTCAAAGAGTTATCAATAGAAGGTGCAATTTCACAGCGAGACCTTTCAAAAAGAATAGGTTCAAGCCTTGGCAGTATAAATTATTGTGTGAAAGCCCTTATCGACAAGGGGTATGTGAAGGCAAAACGTTTTAAAAATTCAAATCATAAGATGGGATATATATACATCCTTACCCCCAAAGGCATTAATGAAAAGATGAAACAAACACAATTTTTTCTCAAAAAAAAGGTTGAGGAATACGAAAGATTAGAAAGAGAAATAGAGGAACTGCAAAGAGAAAATATGTAACATAATGAGAAACAACGGGTATGCCAACTCACATTATAAGGAGGTTATATGTCCAGACTGGTTTCTGTAAGCCCTGACGGAATAAAGTATCCTTTACCAAAGGAAGAGGATTACAAGAAAGAATTCGCCGATATTGAGAAGCTGGTTAATAAGGCAAGAAAAAATGGCCAGGAAATTGTTGTGGTCATGGGGCTTGGCTTTGTAGGTGCGGTCATGGCGGCGATAGTTGCTGATACTGTGGGCGAAAATGGGAAACCATCAAAATTTGTAATAGGCATGCAACGACCCAGTACACGAAGTTTCTGGAAGATCCCACTGCTAAATCAAGGAATCTCGCCAGTGAAAGCAGAGGACCCCGAAGTTGAACCTATGATCAGGCGCTGTGTCCTTAAAAAGAAAACCCTTATTGCCACATTTACGTATGATGTTCTTCAGTTCGCAGATGTCGTTATTGTCGATGTTCAACTTGATTATAGTAAAAAAGAACTCGGAAATGTTCGGAGCGGTCATGTTGAAATGACTGCCCTCGAAGAATCTTTTGACATCATTGCCCGTCATATAAAGCAGGATTGCCTTGTGCTCATTGAAACTACAGTTGCCCCCGGGACAACCGAGCAGGTTGCTTTTCCCATGATGAAAAAGGTATTCAGGCAAAGAGGTATTAAGAGCGACCCCTTGCTTGCACACAGCTATGAGAGAGTAATGCCGGGCAGACATTATGTAGCATCTATCAGGGATTTCTGGAGGGTATGTAGCGGTATCAATGAACGGGCTAAGAAACAGGTGGTGAAATTTTTAAATGAAGTTCTTAACACGAAAAAATTTCCCCTTACAGTGCTTGACCGGCCCATTGAATCAGAAACTGCCAAGATTGTTGAAAACAGCTACCGTGCTACAATACTTGCCTTTCTGGATGAATGGTCTAACTTTGCTGAACAAAATGGGATAGACATTATTAAAGTGATAAACGCCATTAAAGTAAGGCCAACGCATAATAATATGATATTCCCTGGTCCAGGCATAGGCGGTTATTGTCTCCCAAAGGATGGTGGATTAGGTATCTGGGCATATAAACACATCCTTGGTTTTGAAGATAACATCTTTAAAATTACGCCTGCTGCCATAGATATAAACGACACACGCGCACTCCATGCAGCTCAATTAGTGAGGGATGCCCTCCGGAACATGTATGTGCCAATCGCAAGTGCTGAGGTGTTGATTTTAGGTGCTTCTTACCGTGAAGACGTGGGTGATACCCGTTACAGCGGTTCTGAGATTCTTATCCGGAAGCTGGCAGAAATGGGGGCAGAAATCAGGGCCCACGACCCTTATGTAGACCACTGGTGGGAATTTGAAGGTCAGGAGAACTACCCTGATAACTCGAAGAGTGTTTTTTTCAGAAACCAGAAGAAATTGAAAGATTTGCGGATACAAAAAAAATTGAAAGAAGCGCTGAAAGGTATTGATGCTTTAGTCCTTGCTGTCCGACATGAGGAGTACCTCCGTCTCGATCCTGATGAAATTTTTAGGACTGCTGGAAAACCCATAGCCGTAATAGATTGTTTTGGGATACTTGATGACAAGAAAATTCGCCGATATCTTGAGTTGGGTTGTGAAGTAAAAGGCCTCGGAAGAGGGCATATCAAGAGGATAAAAGAGTCAATAAAAAAGTAAATATTGGTAAGAAAAAGAGGGACTATATCCTCTTTCTGGAAGATATCCAGAACGCTATTGAGAAAATCGAACGTTACACGAAAAATCTTACGTTTGAAAAGCTTTACAAAAAAGATATGGCAATCGACACCATAGTGCGAAATTTAGAAATGAACTACCCCGCGGCAAGCCGCGGGGTATCAAAGGCGAGACAACAACATGAAATGAATCACCCCGCAGTAAGTTGCGGGGCAATCAACGAGGAGCAGAAGATAGTCACACTGTTTGACTTTGACCATCACGATAATGTGTATAAGACTTAATATGGAATTACGAGCCAATTCATTTATGAACTTGCAGCCTTGCCCCCTTGCCAGCCATCAGACGTGACGGAAAAACTGATAATACAAGACCAGACTCCCCAGACGTTCCTGGGAACGTAAAATTATGAATTTGAAGAATCTAAAATTAAGCAGGCATGCAAGAAGACAGATAAAATGGAGAAAAATTACTGAGAAGCAAATTAAAGACACTATAAATAATCCTGATAGATTAGAAGATTCTATAAAGGAAAGAAAAAATGCGTTTAGAGCCATCGGAAATAGACTGCTTAAAATAACATATAAAATTGAAAATAGTGATATAATTATAGTTACTGCAATGGTAAAGGGAGGGAAATCATGAGAATAGAATATGACAGGGAAGTAGACGCCCTGTATGTCCGTTTACAGGAAAAATATGTAGATCGAACATTAGAGATAGAAGAGGGATTAAATATCGATTTAGATGAGAATGGAAAGCTGATAGGATTAGAGGTCCTGGATGCAACCGAACGTTACTCTCTGGCCGATATATTCAATATTTCTACAGAAAATCTAATTCTTGAAGACAAAAAGGTTAGAAAAGTAAGCTGACAGCTTGCCAGCTATCCAGCTTGTTCGCCTGCCAGCTTGTTCGCTTGGTCCGACCCCATTCCACGTGATGGTTTTCCCATCGTTCTTCTTGCTTTATGTGCAACGTATAATTTATAATTATTTGTTCAGAGAGGTGCTAAAAAATGCTTTCCATTAAAAAAGAATATATCGTCACAGCCAATAATAAGAAAAAAGCAGTACTGATTGACATAGATACCTTCAGAGTAATGGAAGAAATCATCGAGAATTATGGCCTTGGGAAATATATGAAAGAAATCGAAAATGAAGGAAATCTATCCCTTAGTGAGGCGCAAATGTATTATACAGGCCTGAAAAAGGGTTGAGGAATGGTCTGTCTTTTCAAGAGAGCCTTCTTGAAGGACCTTGCTGAGTTGCCAACCATTCATCGCAAAAAAATAGAAAAACTGGTTTTTGAAGAGGTTCCAAGCCTAAAAGATATTACAGACAAGCTTGATATTAAGAAAATGCAGGGGTACGAGAACTACTATAGGATAAGAATAGGAAGTTATAGAATTGGATGTGAAATTCAGCAGAGAAATAAAATCATATTCTACAGGATCAAAAACAGAAAAGATATATACAAGATCTTCCCCTAACCAAGCCTGATGAATTCTGAATGACTAACTCATCTTCAACACATACTCAAAACCGGTGCTCATCATCGAACCCGGCCGCAGCGAGAAAAACTACTGGACCGATCTCTGGCGGTACCGTGAACTCTTTCTGATTTTAGCTTGGCGGGATATTTCCGTACGCTACAAACAAACAATCATTGGGATTCTCTGGGCGATTATCAGACCCTTCCTGACCATGGTTGTCCCCTCATGGATGCGCCCGACCTCATCCTCCGATGGGTTCTATCATTTCATAGGCAAAAACAGCGGTTTAAGCTCTGCAAATGGCTATTTTTGGAATGATAATGAAGAAATATCAGATACTTAGCTTGGTCCGACCCCAATTGAAAATTGAGAGGGCTATTAAAGCATCCATATGAACGATGTATTACTTGCGACAATTAAGAAGCTTGTTAATGAGGGGCGCTACCGTATAAAAATTCATGCTGTTAGGCATATGATAGGGGAAGGTTTTTCAGAGAGAGACATAATTGCCGCCATACTCGGAGGAAGCAGGATAGTCGAAATGTATGATGAGGATAAAAGATGCTTGATATTAGGACATTTTCTATGGGATGATAGGATAAAGTCGCCAATTCATGTGGTTTGTGATTATTCAAATAGAAAACTTATAGATATTGTGACAGCGTATATTCCGCAAAGACCTTGGTGGATGTCACCAACGCAAAGAGGGAGGAGACCATGAGAAAAATCGATACGTCTAAAGAACCCTGCTCTGAATGCGGCGGCAGGCTTGAACGGAAACATATCGCGCAGGAGTTTGAGCGCGAAGGGGTTAAAGTTAAACTATCGGGCATCGCTGCTTTGGTTTGCACTGATTGTGGAGAAATATATTTTCAGCCTGGCGGAGCCGATAAGGTTGCCGCGGCAGCAAATTCGCTTTTTAACCTTGCTGTTGTAGAAAAACAACACAAACGCTCGTTAAATGCCCAGATATGTTAGATTATAAAAAAGAAATTCGGCCTATTTTGTTGCATAGGGTCCGACCCCAATAACTTAAACTGGGCGAGATATAATAATCCGCATTTATTTGCGTTAATCTGTGTCCATCTGTGGCTAAATAATAAGAGCCTTTTTACCAACGGCAGATGCAACCCTGTGTGCGGAGAAAACAGCTTGTTATGAAATGTTTTTTGAACCCAAAACTTAACACGCAAAACTCAAAACGGTATTTTAAAAGGGGACATTAAATGGAAGAAGCACAACCCGTAAAATACGTTAAAGGCCAGCTTTACAACATCACCTTATCCGATCTGCGCCCTGATCCGAACCAGTCCCGCACGTACATCGACCCAACAGCCCTCGAAGAATTGACCGCCTCCATACAACAGCATGGCGTACTTGAGCCCATTCTCTTCCGTCAGGACACAGACGGCGCCCTCTACGTTGTCGCTGGTGAGCGTCGCTTCGCTGCCGCCCAGAACGCCAGCCTTACTACCATCCCTGCCATATTTATTGAGGGCAACTATGCTGAGATTTCCCTTGTGGAGAACCTCCTCCGCCAGGATTTAACCGCTGTGGAAGAGGCGGAGGCGCTCCAGGCCCTCATGACGGAGCAAAGTTATACCCAGGAACAGCTGAGCGCCATAATCGGTAAAGCAACCTCTACCATATCCGAGATACTTTCTCTCAACAAACTTCCGCAGGAGGTACGTGACGAGTGCCGCAGTGACCCTGCAATTTCTAAAAACATCCTTATCGAGATTGCCAAAAGCAAACAACAGCGTGGTATGTTGAGCCTGTACAAGAAATACAAAGCCCAGAAATTATCCAAAGAACAGATAAAACAACAGAGGAAGAGAGAGGTTAAATCCCCTTCCGAGGCAGTCCTTACTGTTATGACAGACCTCACAGAGAAAATCAACAAACTCGATGTTGCTCAATTAGCTGATGCAGATAAGCAAAGCCTGCGTGAAGCCCTTTCAGCCCTCACGCAGGCAGTAGAGGAGAAACTCTCCGGTGAAACACAGACTAAGCCGAAACCCGCAGTGTAAATGTTAAAAACCTTCTGCATTTTATCAATAATATTATATAGATAAACCACTTCGGAGCTCCGAAGTAGGTAGTTTATTGCACTGTCAGCATGTCAGCTTATGTGCAAGTCCGACCCCAATAATTCTAAATGGAGGGATTTAAAATGCTTGTAGAATATATAAATGAAGCGATGGCTAAAGCAGTATACGATAAGCTCGAAGATGGCAGTTTTTCTGGAAAAATCCCCCAGTGTCCTGGTGTTGTTGCATTCGCAGAAACATTATATAAGTGCGAACAGGTATTAAGATCATCCCTGGAAGGCTGGCTGATTGTAAAGATCAGGCATGGAGATGCCTTGCCAGTAATCAGAAAAATCAATCTTAATGTAAAGAAGTCAGACCAGAGAAGAGCTACCCTGCATGGTTAAGTGGAAACCGTCTACAAGGAAAGACTTCATAAGAAGACTAAAAAAGATTGGCTTTACTCCTCCCGAACCAGGAGGACGTCATTTTTACATGTGTTATGGTACATATACCCTTACGATACCGAGTAACAAAGAGTACTCCATGCCGCAAGTAAAGATGCTCCTGAATGAGATAGAGCAAGGAATCAGAAGAAAAATTACGGTTGAAGAATGGGATTCTCTATAGACAGAGTTCCTGGCCCATTAGATCGCTGTTTGAGATATCGGCTGGCCAATACCCCGCGCTCATCGACATTATCAGAAGAGCGGTTTTGAGTGTTGAGTTTTGAGCGAAAGACCACAAAACAATTTTAAAAGGATTAATGAAAGAACATTTGAATTTGCATTACTTATTATAGAGTTATACAAGTATTTAATCGGTAAGGATGAATATGTCATGTCAAAGCAGATACTCAGATCAGGAACGTCAATTGGAGTAAATGCTCGCCCTGTTAAATAGCTTGAGGTCCAATGTACTATTACACATAATGTACTCCAAAGTTTAAATGATATGAATTTCTATACAGGGTATACAAAGGACCTCAAGCTAAGACCTGCCCTGTTAAATAATGCAGGGCATTAAGATTCTAATATTTTACAAAATTAGAATCTTATTTAACAGGGTAAAAGCAACACAATAAAGGGCTTGTTCCTTCAACAAAAGACAGAAGACCACTCAAGCTTGTTTACTATGAAGCGTGTTTACACCAGCATGATGCAGTGAGAAGAGAAAAATATTTGAAATCATACCATGGTAAAATGTTCCTGCATAGAAGGCTCAAATCTTATTTAACAGGGTAAAAGGCCCAAGCGGCCCAGAGCAAGAAAGATTTTATCTCCAAAATGACAATTGTTCACCCTGTTAAATAATGCTACGCATTAAGATTCGAATATTTTTCAACATTAGAATCTTATTTAACAGGGCAAGAAGAATCAAGAGAGACAAACTACTGGTTAAGGCTACTCGATAAATCAGGATATTTAACATAATTTGCCAATAAAGATGAATTATTTTTTGAAAATGTTGCCATTATTAATATACTGACAAAAATTGTCAAAACATCAACAGAAAAAGATTGGTTTTTGATAACTCAAAACCCAACACTCAAAACTCAAAACAGCTTAATACTATCAAGAGCGAAGGGAAGGAAGATAAAGGGTCGCAGGATGTGCATGAACTTCGTGATAAGGACATGCCCTATCATTTCATAGGCAAAAACAGCACTTTACATTTCTGTGTAAAAATATGGTATACAATAAACCTCAGCAAGAAATCACAATGCTTTATAATGTACAACCATACGAAATAAATGGGGTGTTTACAATGACGCCATGGCGGTAGCCCATCTGGCCGAAGGGCATGGGGATTCATAGCTGTCAATGCCTGCCTGTGCGATGCACGCAGACAGGCGGCAAAAAATAGCTCTAAGCTTATCCTCTCCGCTCTCAGCCCTCAGTTCTACGCTTATACCCGCAGTGTAAATGTTATGAACCATCTATATTTTATCTATAATATTGAATATATAAACTACTTCGGAGCTCCGAAGTTGGTAGTCCATTGGTCTGCCAGCCTGCCTAACCAGATAGAACGAAGAGGGTAAATATATGCATATTGCAAAAGTTAAAAGTAAACTTTTTGAACAGAGAGCGGATATACAAAAATATCGACTCTCGTGCTTGAAATAAGGTATAATACATTGGATTCCTTATCTATGGATATTTAATGCGAATTTCACCGGAAGAAGCGAATTTTCTCAAAAAAGAAGTATCAGCCCTTTTGCCTGATGCATTGATTTATTTATTCGGCTCCCGTGTCGATGATGGTAAAAAAGGCGGCGATATAGATATAATGGTATTATCCGGCAGAAGATTAAACTGGAAGGAAAAATCCAAGCTCAGATGGCGTTATTTTGGTAAATACGGCGAACAAAAGATGGATATAGTAACCTTTTCTTTTATGGATGAAAACCCTTTCAAACAATTAATCATGAAGAAAGGAATGCAGCTATGAAGACAGAAAAATTAATGATAGCAGGGCTCAAGGAAGATATTGAAAGCATTAATAAAGCTGTAACGGTATTAAGCTACTCTCTGAAAAAGTGCACAAAAATATCAATAAAAGCAAGCTATGCAATGGATGAGCTGGATGCTTTTGAAAACCTCACTTCAAGGTTTGCAAGAACGAGCGACATATACACGCAAAAAATCATGAAGGGCATAATATTGATTTTGAGGGAAGATGCCAGGACATTTTTGGATAGTGCAAATCTATTTGAGAAGCTGAATATAACTGACGCTGAAGAGTTAAAATTAATAAGGGATTTGAGGAATGAAATTTCTCATGAATACAGATTGAGCGACGTCTCAGAGATATTTGAGAGTGTGCTTGAATACAGTGTTAAGTTATTCAGAATCATAGATAAAACAATAGTATTTGTTCAAGACAAAGGATGGTTTGATGATGGAGATGTAGATTTGAGGCAAGTTCATCAGACAGTGCTTAAATTAAGCCATACGCCGGAAGCCAAGAGCTAAGAGTAAGATGCATGCTTCCTCCATTGATGAAACTCTCCGCTCACAGCCCTTAGCACCTTGCTTATTTGACTCTCTGCTCTCAGCCCTCAGCTCTCAGCTTATCCTCTCAGCCAGGCCTTTTCAGCCCTCACCAGAGGAAATGAATTTGCTACTCTATTTCACTGGGGTTTGGTCCGACCCCAATTCAAAACTGATAATTCACCTTCCCCTAGACGTTCTCATAATACCAACTGTTATATTCATGGTAATTCATTGTAATAAATGTTATTAATGATAATTATATGAATTTACCAATCAGATTTGATAGACACGCAGCAAGAAGGATGAAGTGGAGGAAAATAACCGAAGAAGAAGTACTTAACACTCTTGATAACCCGGATAAGGTTGAGGAATCAATAAAAGGCAGAATAAATGTATATAAAGCTATTGAACAGCGATATATTAAAGTGACTTACAAAAAGCTTTTAAATGAAATCTTTATAATAAGTGTGGTAGACAAAGCATAAAAAGGGGAGGTATAAAAAATGAAAATAGAATATAGCAAAGAGGCAGATGCCCTATACGTTTATTTTAGAGAAGATTATGTCGCTAAATCTAAAGAAATAGAAGACGGCGTTGTGGTAGA
>CAIJOT010000086.1 GCA_903822335.1 uncultured delta proteobacterium | reverse complement strand
TTACTGACGGGTTTTTAGAATTGAAAACCGCCTATTTAGACAGGCATAACCTTGAAGCTATACTGAATGAGTACCGCCGTGGGATAAGTAAAACGATTGTGTTTGTGGAAATATCTGCAAAATATGCGAGCTATATCATAAATGAAACCTCGACACAATCTGCTAAGTATATTGAGGAACTAAAACAACTGAAGATATTCGCCTCAAACCTGAAAGGAGACATACAAAAACCAGAAGACCTGTATACCCTCCCCATGCCTGATAAAATTGAGGCGCTGTCATTAGAAAAAATTCTCTCTCACGGAATATTTGAACTATTTACCCTCAAATGGGACGGGATGGATGACGATAAAAAAAAGTTTAATGGTATAGGAACTTCAACCATTGTCCTTCCGCCATACATGGTTGAAGAAAAAAAACAAACATTTCTGAAAACCCTTATAGAACATGAGCGTCTAAAGTCGAAAATTCCTCTCATCAGGAGAATGGTGGAAGATTATGTATATATTTTCCATTGTCTAAAAGAATTTGGGGCGTATAGGGGATTAATTGAAACGCTGAAAGATCCAGATGCTCTCAGACGCATACTCCTCCATTTTGTGAAAAAATCCGTTGAAAACACAGGGCAACAGCAGCCTGGTCTTATTGTAAACCCCTATGGGCAAGTTCGTCCTTAAAGATACCTTCTTTCAAAAAGCAAAACAGGAAGGGTACAGGGCTCGAAGTGCCTATAAACTCAAAGAGATACAGAACAGGTTCCACATATTAAAAAAAGGTGATAAGGTTTTAGACCTTGGATGCTCACCGGGGAGTTTTCTTCAGGTCATCGCTGATATAGTAGGGCAAGAAGGCAAAATAATAGGCATAGATATTCTGCCTCTGACCCCCCTACCCTATAAGAATGTCATAACTGTTATGTGCGATATTCGAGAAACAGACATAAAAGAGCTCATGCATATACGCTCTCTACAGCGCTTTGATGTGGTTACCTGTGACATTTCGCCAAATCTATCCGGCATCAGCGAAGTGGATAATAAAAACATCGGGGAGCTTTACCAGGCTGTTCAGAAAGTCGTATCAGAGGGATTAAGGGAAGGTGGTCATTTCGTAATAAAATCATTTTTTTCTGATACCTTCAAAGGTATCAGCATAGAGTTGAAGAAAATATTCATGAGGGTTTCAGTCTTCAAACCTATGGCATCGAGGAGTGCAAGCTCTGAGATATACCTCATATGTATGAATAAAAAGAAACCTGCTGACTCACAGAGAAGGTGAGAAGGAGAGCACGAATAGGAATGTACTGTTACCAATTACCAATGGGAGTGGAGAACCGGGAGCATTATGCATAATGGTGGTTCGTATTATGAACTACCCCGCAGCAGAGCTGCGAGGTATCTGGAATACAGAATACAGTAGTCAGAAGTCAGAATTTTTTTGAAGATATTTTAATCCCCCTTCTGGATTCTGAATTCTGGATTCTTACCCAGAAGCAGAGCTTCGAGGAATTCTTTTGATTACACATGTGGAATATCAAAAAAAATAAGGAGGATTAAATGGTTAAAATTAAGGAAATACCGCTAGAGAAGTTAATAACAAAAGATTTTATTAAAGAGAAGCTACAAGAAATCTCCTCGATAGTGGGCAGCGGATTTGCCATCAATGCCTTATCCGGAGGTGTGGATTCATCGGTAGTCACAATGCTTGGGTTTAAAGCATTAGGAAACAAACTAAGGACTTGCTTTATAGATAGCGGCCTCATGAGACATAGAGAACCACAGTATGTTGTTGCCCTTTTTAAAACATTAGGTGTTCCTGTGGAACTCATCGACGCAAAGAAACATTTTTTTGATGCCCTGAAAGGGATCGAAGACCCAGAGAAAAAGAGGGAGGCCATCACACACATATTTTATAAGGAAGTTTTTGGTGGGCTTGTGAAGAAAAGCGGTGCCAGGTTTCTGCTACAGGGCACAAATTATACTGATATAGAAGAAACCGTGGCAGGAATAAAAAGACAGCATAATATACTGGGACAGCTTGGAATTGACACGAAAGAAGTGTATGGATATCAGGTAATTGAGCCACTAATAGAGCTGAGAAAAAGTGCAATACGTAAAGTTGGGAGAGCTCTTGGTCTACCTGCTGAGATATACAAAAGACCGCCCTTCCCTGGACCTGCGTTATCAGCAAGGGTGATAGGAGAAGTTACACCACAGAGAGTTGAAATTGTAAGGAAAGCAACAAAAATCGTTGAGGAAGAACTGAGCAAAACGGGCGCATTCCAGTATCTTGCCATTCTCCATAAAGACAGGGTGACCGGGATAAGAAACGGCAAAAGAGACTTTGGTCTCCAGATAGAGGTGAGATGCTGGGAGAGTACAGATGCAAAGGTGGCTACACCCACAAAACTTTCATACGATACAATGATGGTACTCGGGGAAAGGATAACAACTGAGGTTCCTGGTGTCGTAAGTGTGACCTACAATATTACGAAAAAACCACCGTCAACCATTGAAGCTATTTAGCGAAACAAATAAGATTAGCTCATAGGAACAAATACCTTGGCAGAAATGTCTAATAAAGTAGATGACCAGAACAAGGCAGCAAAAGACGAGGATTACGAGCTTGTGTCCCTATGCCAGAAAGGGGACATTGATGCCTTCAAGGTTCTGGTAGAGAGGCACCAAAAGAAAATGTTGAACATAGCCTACAGGATGACAGGAGATTACGAGGAGGCTTGCGAGATCGTACAGGATGCATTTCTCTCCGCATACAGGGCTATAAGGAAATTCAGGGGAGAAGCCAAATTCTCTACCTGGCTTACAGGCATCACGGTCAATCACACGAAAAACCGCCTGAAACAGATGAAAACCAGGTTTCATCATGAAGGGCTATCGATTGACGATCCCATAGAGAGTCAGGATGGCCGGTTCGTCTATGAACCACCATCCCGTGATACTCCCATTATTGAACAGCTTGAGAAGAAAGAGATCCAGGTAAAAGTACAGGAATGCATCAATTCCCTTGAAGATGAATACAGGGAAGTTATTATTCTCAGGGACATACAGGGGTTTTCTTATGATGAGATTCGTGATATTCTTAAAGTACCTGACGGAACGGTCAAATCGAGGCTTTTCAGGGCAAGGGGCTCCCTGAAAAACTGCCTGAAGAAAGTGCTTGGGGATCTATGATGAAGTGCAAGGACATCCAGGAAAGTCTTTCAGCTTATTTGGAAGGGGTTGTATCTTCTGAAGACAAGAAGCTCATCAATGAACACCTCTCCTCGTGTCAGCAATGCAGTGGTGCACTTGAGGACATGAAAAAAACAGGAGAGCTTTTACAAAACCTCGAAGAGATAGAACCCCCGCCATGGCTTACAAAAAAAATTATGTCTCAAGTCAGAGAGGAATCTGAACACAAGGAAGGGATATTCCACAAACTATTTTATCCGCTCCATATAAAGATACCGATGGAAGCCTTTGCCACTCTCATCGTGGTTGTAATGGTACTGTCTATTTACAAGACCATCGAACCGGACATGAAAGCAATCCAGGCGCCTCCGGCAACTATACACGCTATCCCGAAGGATGAAGCTCCGAAAGACTATACAAAGGGAGAAAAAGAATCCCTAGTTCCAGAGGGTAAGACCGTCCTTGAGGAACGTCCTGAGAAAGAGAGGGATGCTGCTCCGGTGAGACCTGTTGGACAAAAGATAATGGCAGAAACGGTTGAGGATAAACAGGAGGAAACAAAAAAAAGAACCCCTTCTCTAAGCTACAAAGAGCTCCCTCAAGCACAAAAAGCCCCAGCGACTTTAGCAAAAGAGAAAGAGGATTCTGTATATGCAGGTGCTGTGGTAAAAGATGTACGGGAACGCAAAGCACTAACTGACGCATTAGCTCCAAAGTCATTAATCGGCGGAAAGCCAAGACACATAGGCATCACCGTTTATGTAAAAGATACCAGTATTGCTGGAAAAAAGGTTGAGGACCTCCTCGGCCAGCTTGGCGCACGGAACATTGCGAGGGAATCCCGCGAAGGCGTAGATGTTGTGACTGCAGAGATTGCCGCTCAAAAAGCAGCGGAGCTTTTTGAGAAACTAAAGGGTATCGGGGAGATG
>CAIJOT010000085.1 GCA_903822335.1 uncultured delta proteobacterium | reverse complement strand
TCCTGTATCCTACGAGTATTCATCTGGCTACCTCCTTTTCTTTAATACCTGGTGTCTTGCCCGACCCCAGGGTTTCTTTGAGAAAGAGGGTAGCCTTTTTCACGTTTACTGATCAACCTGCTTTTATACATAGCAACTCGAAGTCGCGATTCGCAAAACGGTTTCCGGCTTCGAAGGAACCGAAATTTTTCTTGAGAAAAAGTAGGTTAGATAATGACCTTTAGCGGTTCTAATGGCCAATCACTTTTGTTACGTATAGCTCTTGGCAATGATCAACTCTATAGAAACCCCGATTACTCCTGGGATGAATACATCCAATCATAACACATCGTGAAAAAGAGGCGTGCAGGAGAGGTCTGCCTGAATTGTGCTTAAAAAGGCCTTTGTGACGGGTTCTACCGTCCCTATCTCCAGAAGGTCATTTATCGTTATCTGAAACTCTGGTGACCTCCACAATGGCTTTGCCCGTGTGAAGTACAGAGGGAAGGCCATGAGTATCTTCTGGCCTTCTCCTGCAAACGCTGCAGAAGGTGAAGGAAGCGATATGAACCAAGGCGGCTCATCACTTATAACCTACTCCAGGTTGTTTAAAGAACATAGACCATCTCTAATATCTTATATTTATTTTGTTTTGATAATCGAAAATATGTAATAATCAGCTAATGACAAATAGACTATCAATAATAGTCCCTGCATATAACGAGGCCAAGCTGATTGGCACAAATTTGATGGAGCTAACACAAGTCTTTCCAGATGCTGAATTGATTGTGATAAATGATGGCAGCATTGATGAAACAGCAAACATTATTTTAAAATTTGGCTCACAGATAAATTTTGTTGATAACCGCATTAACATGGGGAAAGGCTTCGCGATCAGGCATGGAATGCTCATAGCAAGCGGTGATTATTTAATTTTTACTGATGCGGACTTACCTTTTGGTACAGAGGGAATAAAAAAAATAGAGGCGGCTTTGGTTGAGAGGAATGTGGATGTCGTTATTGCAGAGAAAGTAGACTACAAAAGAGGAATGCTATATTTCGCTGCCAGAAAATTAATAAGAATAATAATATTTTTACTTTTCAGATTTCCATTCCAAGATACCCAAGCTGGTTTAAAAGGGTTTACCAGGCAAGCGGCAGTTGACATTATTAAGAACTCGATTATAAATGGGTTCGCTATAGATATCGAAATACTGATGATTGCCAAGAAAAAACGTCTGAGAGTGGGAAGTTTAAACCTTATTGCAAGACGAAATGAACTAAGAAAAAGCCATTTTAAAGTGAAAAGTGGTCTTTCGTTATTATTTGATATTATCAAGATCAGACTGCATAATTATCATTGAATCCGAGATTGGGGAGGCGATTATCATAAGGAAATTAAGAGACTTTCTTCTAAAGAACGTGGAACATCTAATAACAGCTTTAGTTTTTTTTGTAACTTACTCTTTTATTTTAGCCGTTCTCAATTTTCCTGATTTCAAATTAATATTAAATTTTATGTCGGAGGGGTCTACGAATGGGAACGCTTTAAAATATCTTTTTATCGACACTACCATAAACGGTGGGGATACCGGTTCGCATGTATACATCCCTTATTACCTCAAGCAGATTTTTCCGTTGGTCAAATGGTGGTCGCCAGACTGGTACAGCGGCTTTCCTTTTTTATATTTCTATCCACCTCTTCTGTATATCATCACGGTTGTTTTAAGTTATGTTATTCCGCTTAATATAGTCTTGAAAATAGTTACTCTTTCAACAGTTTTACTCTTTCCAATTGCCTTCTACCTTTGTCTAAAATGGCTTAAAATTAAGTTTCCTGTGCCAGAACTCGCTGTGATTTTTAGTTTATTTCTCATTTTTTTGGAAAAATACACTATCTATGGCGGGAATCTGCCGAGTGCCCTTTCCGGTCAGTTTTCTCATACAGCAAGCATTGCACTCCTGTTTATTTTCATAGGTCTTTTTGTAAAGGGGTTTGAAAAAGAGAAGCATATTTCGACTACATTGGTAGGTACTGCCGTTATTCTAACTCACCCGATTTCCGGATTAATCATGATTTTTATTGTGCCGTTTTTATTTTTTTCATTAAAAGGCAATACTATAAACAAACTGCTTTATGTTGTTTCTATATTCTTAGGTATTTTTCTTCTAAGCTCTTTCTGGACTCTCAGTCTTGTCTATTACCGAGATTATAGTGGAATGATGCTATGGCCCAGGGAAATCAAATGGGACAATGTCTTCCCATCGCACTGGCAATTGGTTACTCTTGGTGCGTCGTTGGGAATTATATACGCCTTTTGGAAAAAGGAAATCAGGTTGCTACCTGTTCTTGGCATCTTTATCCTGGCAGGTCTGGGATTCTTATGCTTCAATAATACAAGTATCTGGAATACCCGTTTTTTACCATACATTTCCTGCATTATGGTTTTACTGGCCGCCTACTTTTGGGGCTCGTCTTTGGAACTGGTAAAAAAATATTCATTCCGACTTTTTTCTTTCTACTTAATAGTTTCATGTTTTGCCTGCGTGTTAATCGTTCAAAGTAATATTTCTTTTTCACAGGGTTGGTTTAAGTATAACTACGAGGGATACCAAAAGAAATCGACATGGCCGGAGCTTCATTCACTTTTTTCGTATTTAGAGAAGTTGCCACAAGGCAGAGTGATGTGGGAGCGTCATCCCGATTACGAGAAATATGGAACACCGAGAGTTCTTGAAACGATTCCGGTGTTCGCAAAACATCCAACCTATGAGGGCCTTTTGATTGAGTCTGGCATTACGGGACCATTCCATTTTATCAATCAAGCGGAAACGTCCGAAGAACCATCAACAGCCATAGCTGGCTTTGTTTATCCGCCCTTCGACTTTAACAAAGGAGTGAGACATCTGAAGATGTCGGGAGCATCATATTTTATTGCGTACACAGATAAAGTTAAGAGTGAAGCTAACAGAAATCAGTACCTAACAATACTCAACAATGCTGGTTCATTCTCGATATATAAGCTGGAAAGTGAGATAGTAGAACCTGTCCGTAATCTAACGGTTCAACTAAAGGATAAAGAATGGCTGAAGAGATCAATCGAGTGGTATAAATGCGGTCAATTGGATAGGCCTGTCGCCTTCGTTGAAAATTATCAAGAGAAAAAATATCTGGAGAATCTTAGTGTTCCGGTTGGGCCGCCTCAAATTGCCAATAATGTTAAGATTACTAAAGACAGCATTGAGTTTGACGTGCCGATAATCAACCAACCATACATTGTTAAAATTTCCTATTTCCCGACATGGATTGCAACAGGGGCAAATGGTCCATACATCGTATCCCCGGCATATATGCTGCTTGTGCCTACAGAAAAACATGTCAGATTACAT
>CAIJOT010000084.1 GCA_903822335.1 uncultured delta proteobacterium | reverse complement strand
TCCTGTATCCTACGAGTATTCATCTGGCTACCTCCTTTTCTTTAATACCTGGTGTCTTGCCCGACCCCAGGGTTTCTTTGAGAAAGAGGGTAGCCTTTTTCACGTTTACTGATCAACCTGCTTTTATACATAGCAACTCGATGTCGCGATTCAGGCAAAGGTTCACGGCGAAGCCGCAAGATGTTCTTTGTGGTTACATGCGAAATTGATTTGGGCAACAGCCTGTTATTGTTCGATCCTACATCGAGAGGATGGATGAAGCGATACAGTTTTGCCTGTCGTGAGGGAAAAGAATGGAGTTGTGAGTCCGGAGTTCAAATAAAAAAAGCAGGGCCATTTCTGACCCTGCTTTTTTTATTGATACTGAATATTGTTTTACTTTCTCAACTTTCTGCTCAACCCGGCAAGTCCGACTAACCCAAAACCAAGAAGAAGTAAGGTTGTAGGTTCTGGAACGGAAACATTCCCAACCGCGATGTTATCCGCCTCGAATGCGTATTGCGTGCTGGTCATAGTGAAACTATTGAAAGTGGGTAGATTAAGGAAATTGACATAAAGGTTTGTTGAAGGATCTGTCTGATTGCCGTATTGTATTCCGGAATTCAGGGTCGTAATATCTGGGCCAGTAAAGGACGCGACGATACCTTGACTATCGGAAAAGGTAAGCGTGTTGTAAGTATCCACCGACCCCCACCAAATGCCAAAGTAATTGTAATTCGCACCAAGTGTTGCTGTGTAACTTCCTGTACGGTCGTCAAATTTCGGAACGGTCACATACTTTGTAAGATCTTTGTTAATACCATCTACACCACCCGGAGCGGAGAACTCGTTGTCCACGCTGCTACTTACTACATCCCCACTTCCTATCCAAGTCCACGCTAACGCGCCGTTGAAATTCTCTGCCGTAGCGAAGTAGGGGGACGTGTATTGATTGCCATCGGCAACAAAATTATGATTGATGTCGGTAGCATTCGCAACCCCGGACAGTCCCAATAACAAGATTAAAGCGCTGAATAAACTCAAAAAACGTTTCATTTTTGTTCCTCCTTTCATTTTTATTATAAATAACATACCTTTATGATATGCAACTTCCATGCCACAAGCACCATACCTACTATGGGAGTATGTGTGGTGTTATCAAAACCTTTTGAATATCAAGCAGTTATTCAATCCATCCGTATGATTCAGTGAAAACATACACGTGTCAGCTTGTATAGTGCTTCTGAAAAAAAATGTAAATTATACCGACAGTGCTTTGTTCATTCTCCCGTTGTTTTTTGCGAAATATTGAATAAAAACAACAAGTTTACTTGTGAAAGAAAATTGTAAAACTTCTTTACATAGGATTTCTTTTCCAAGGGGATTATTGTTTCGGCAAATGAGAGAAATGATAGTATTTACAGTAGTTTATGGACAAATATTGCAAAAAATTACATAGTAAATAATCTTGACAATGATACATAAAGGTTTGTGCTGCCTGTGGGCGGTATCAAGGAGAAAGCTCTTCCGGCTTTCAATAGCGAAACCCCCATAGTTTCACTAATAGGTTTTACTTTCTTGCTGGAAAGGTGTTCTTGGAGCGAACATCAGAGCATCTTTTGAGTCTGGGATATGGGATCGCATCTTTACGGCCTGTTGCCCAAACCCATCCATAGTTGTATTTGGTCTGGAAGGTGTTCCTGGAATGAGCATTATGGTACGGTTTCATTGCGAGCAAAGTCGAGCAAAACCTCCGGGGAACCATCTTGAGTGCCTCAAGCGTTATCCCGCATATGCGGGAGATGAATGTGCGAATGCATCTCTGCCTGAGCCCCAGGGGCTGGGAGGAAATAATAGCGGGGTACCTTGCTCGGTGCAGGGTCGCCCACATTCAAGTGCAAAGGGGCTCTTAGAGGGGTCGGAGATGGAGTATCGGCGAACAGAGAGAATACCTTCCGGATTGAATGGGGTAGGTTTTGACGGAAAAGGATTTGAGCAACAACCTGTTTATCCTTGCCTAATACTAATTTTATATTAGAGGTAGGGCAATGGAAAATCGTCTCTGGAGTGAGCATCGAGCAAGGTTTCATTGCGAACGAAGTTGAGCAACAATTGTTGGGGGCCACCCATCTCAGTGCTTCGATGGGTACCCGGCTGAAGGAAACGTTCCTATAAGGACGATGGGCAGGCATGAACTTCTTCAGGTAGTCTCCGCCCTTGCCCATCGAGTGAGCTTGAGTCATAGAAAGGGTAAATATTTCGAGTTGGCGAAGGGAAGAGATATTTTCCATTTCCTTATAACTTTATGTATGACGGCAAATTAGTATAATTCATGATATATGAACTATTTCAAGAGGTTATACGTAACTGTCGGCTGCAGTTGTAACAACAAATCAGAATAAATGCGAATTAATTATTGCTATTTTATGTAGGGTTGCCCAAAGACATCGAGAAAAGCTATTTCATTTAATGGTTTTCTTGGTGTGGGTTTGGGTATCTCCTCGAAGTAGCCAAGGGGGGTCATTTCCACGACACTGTACTCATCAGGAATTTCCAGCACTTCTTGTGCCTTTTTTGCGTCGAAAAGACCCACATGTACAGTTCCAATCCCAAAACTCCATGCGGCGAGCACGATGTGTTCCATTGCAATGCCCGCATCAAACATGAACCAGTAGTCCCCCTTGTCGGTTGCGGGACTTCCTTTGCGAAACCCGGATAATCCTTTTTTAGCAAAAAGGCAGATAACACAGGGCGCTTCTATAATAGCATTATGTGCTGGATTGGTTGGGGGTAGGGCATTACTCAACTCCTCTTTTACCTTCTGGTCTTTTACCACGATGTATCTGCATACCTGAGTGTTTGCCCAGGAGGGCGACCATCGTGCAGCTTCAAGGATTTCGAGGATTATCTCATCAGGAATAGGGTCCTTCCTGTATTTCCTTATACTCCTTCTCTCAAATATTGCTTTAAAGAGTTCCATATCTTTGAAACTATTGTAGCATACCTGTATTTATTTTAGCAATACATTAAAAAAGTACAATCAACACAAAACCTGCGAGCATCAAGGATGCGCCTGTCAGCCTCTCCAGTATATCAGATTCCTTGAAAAAGATATAACCATACACAACACCAATCAGGATGCTCAACCTCTTTACAGAAACC
>CAIJOT010000083.1 GCA_903822335.1 uncultured delta proteobacterium | reverse complement strand
GATGAGCCAAGTATCGGGCTTCATCAGAGGGACAATGAGAGGCTCCTTGCCACACTGAGAGCACTGAGAGACCTCGATAATACGGTTATTGTGGTGGAGCACGACCACGATGCGATTGTCTCAGCAGATTACGTGATTGACTTAGGACCTGGCGCCGGTACGACAGATCATCGTTGAATGCGGAAATCCCAAAACACGGAGAAAAGTGTAACCTATGTACCTGGAACAAAGTGTAACCCATGTACCCGGATCATACCTGCTGCCTCCTAATAACTGCCTGCTGCTTTATCGTCTGGATAGTTCCATCGGGGATAACAGAGACATAGGGTCTCTTACCCCTGTATTCATCTTTCAGTGTTTGAATGATTTCTTCTAAACTGTTTGACCACAGCGTGTCTTCTTTTGTCCCGAACCACCATTCATTTGCTATGTCTCTAAATTGGGAATAGATGAAAATTTTTCTCACCTTACTGTCCTTCTTCCTCTCCCCAAAAGCAATCTTTCCCCATGTATTTCTGCCAAACCTCCCGAGGAGGTAATGCACTACCTGCCCTCCTTCAATATCACAAAGGACAGCTATATGACCGCCTTCATCTTTAAGAAGTTGCTCTGCAAGAGAGATGGCAATGACTGCTTCGTTTGCTTTACCGTAAACATTTGCAAATACGATGTCGGTTTTTTTTGTAAAGGCTGTGCTGTAATGAGTGTGTGCCCGAGGCACCATGTATTCATAAAGGGTATCAGGATTGCCAGCATAAATATCAACATTATCTGCTTCTGAATTTACCAGTACATCTATTGTTGCATCTAACCCCGCCATCCTCCCAAATTCTTTCAAATCTTCAAGAAGCGGGTTACCATCATGTTTCCCAATACCATAACAGGACTCCCAGTACTTTTTCATCAATGTCCCATGATGGTACTCAATTGCATCGATATGGCTTACACCTGGCATTACAATTTTATACCCACCCCCAAAACCGCAGAACGAATGGGGGACAAAGGCACCTATGCCAATCTTGAAATCACAGGACAGGTATTCTTTATTGACCATAACTGGTGTGTTGAGCTTTGTTTTACCAATATATTCACAATGTTCATAAGAATTATGGTTATACACAGGGAACCTTTCCAAAATCTCATGACCAAGTTTTTTTCTAAACGCTACATTGTCAAGAGTAGCATGTGTACCAAGGGCACAGATGAACCTCACCTGTTCATCCCTGATCTTACACTTTTCAAACAACTCAAGGAGATACGGGGTAATTTCATACGCTTTTGTGGGACGGGAAAGGTCATCAAAAAGTATGCATATCTCCTTCTTTCCTTTTAACATTGGCGAGAGAGAGGCGATAGCTTTTCTATATCTGTTTTTAACAAGGACCTTTTTCTTGTCGCCCTCCATACGGAGGATTTCGACGTTCCATTTATTAGGCAGATTCAACTCAAGTCTATAATCCCTGTTCCAGAGATCGTGTTTAAGTGTTACCTTCATGTTGTCCTTTGATAAGATGTAAGAGGAATTCTTATATAAAAATACCCTTTTGTCAAACATAAAACCGTTTTTGTATTGACAATAAGTTTTTTTATATTTTAAAAGATAATAGAGTTAAAAACATGAAAGGGGTGTAGATTATGAAAAAATCATTATTTTTTGTTACTTTTCTATTTGTTTTGTTTGGCCTGTATCTGGTTTGTCCTTTATCCTATGCGGCAGATACAATCAAAGTTGGCATTATTGATACATATTCCGGACCTGCTACAACGTATACTCAAGATGTCCTTGATGGATTCACACTGGCAATAAACCAGATTAATGCAAAAGGGGGTGTACTTGGAAGGAAAATCGTTTTTGTTACACGGGATGATAAATTTAAGCCCGATATTGCGCTCTCCATGGCAAAAGAGCTTGTCTTAAGAGAACGCGTTGATATTCTTATGGGCTCGACGAACAGTGGCGGTGCCCTTGCCATATCAGATTTTGCAAAAAAGGAAAAAATCCCATTCATTGTCACCGATGCAAAGAGCGATAAGATCGTAGGGGAGAAAGGTCACCGTTACGTATTCAATGCAAACGAGAATACTATGATGATAGGGAAAGCAACAGCAAGAGCCCTCGCCAAGAAACCTTACGTGAAATACTGGATCATGGGTGAGGATTATGAATTTGGTCATGCTTGTGCAGAAGCAATTTGGAACAACCTCAAAGCACTGAAGCCAAATGTACAATTGTTGGGGCAATCGTGGAGAAAGGTAGGGGAGGTCGATTTAACCCCGTATTTGAGCGGTGCGCTCCAGGCTGGACCGGACTGTATTATCAGTGCCTCGGGCGGTGGCGGTGTGGTAAACTTTTTGAAATCGGTGAAGGCTATGGGGCTTGCCCAGAAGGTTCCTATTTATCAGCACTATGCAACGGATACCCTTGCCCTCGCTCCTCTTGGCCTTGAAGCCCCGGAAGGTGTTATGGGAAGCTCCAGCTATCATTTCTATTATCCAAATACCCCTGAAAACAAGGCTTTTGTAGAAGAATTCAGGAAGGTTTACAAGAAATATCCAGGCTCTACAGCACTTTACGGTTATACCGCCGGTATGTTTATAGCTAAAGCTTACCAGAAGGCAGGAAAAGTAGACATTGAATGGTTCATTGATGCCCTGGAGGGTCTTGTTATTGACAGCCCTGTTGGTAAGCTTGAGATGCGTGCCTGCGATCACCAGGTCACTCTCCCCATGTACTACGGCGTGACGAAAAAAGTACCTGGTTACGATTTTCTTGTGGGTTCAGATATGATCACAGTTCCCGGTAAAGATTATTTGCCTACCTGTGAAGAGATGATGAAATTACGTAAATAGGTTGTTTATTAAATTGAAGATATGTTTTTAAACCATGAAGGGGGAGTTATCATGAAAAAATCACTATTTTTATCAGTTTTTTTGGTTGGTGTTTTTAGTTTATTGCTTTTCATTCCGTTGTCCTATGCTCAAAAAACAATCAAGGTTGGTATTGTTGATACCTATACTGGGCCTGCAAGCACATTTACCATTGATGTCCTCGATGGATTCAAGATGGCAGTCGAAAAAATTAATGCTAAGGGTGGTATTCTTGGGAAGAAAATAGAATTCTTCACGCGGGATGAAAAATTTAAACCTGATATTGGGCTGGCAATGGCAAAAGAGCTTGTCCTTAAGGAAAAAGTGGACATACTGATGGGCACAATAAACAGCGCTACTGCCCTTGCGGTCTCAGATTTTGCACTGAAGGAAAAAATACCATTTTTTGTCACCTTTTCAAAAAGTGAGAAGATCGTTGTGGACAAAGGACATCGTTATGTATTCAATATGAATGAGAATGCCATGATGGCAGGGAGGGCTGCCGGCTATGCCCTTGGTAAAAAACCATATATGAAATATTGGATTGCCGGAGATGATTACGAATACGGGCACTCAATTGCAAATAACGTATGGGAGAATATTCAGAAAGCAAACCCAAAAGCTGTACTTGTCGGGCAAACATGGTGGAAGGTGGGAGAAGCAGATTTTACTCCCTATATTACGCAGATTCTTGCAGCAAAACCTGACTTTATTATTGTCGCAACCGGTGGCTCCGGAATGGTAAATTTCCAGAAAGCCGCAAAAGCAACCGGATTAAGCCAAAAGATACCATTTTACCAACACACCGCTATAGAGCTTTCTGTTTTGAAGCCACAGGGTCAGAATGCACCGGAAGGCGTATACGGAACTGCTAATTATTTCTTCTATTACCCTGAAAGACCTGAAAACAAGGCTTTTGTTGAAGAATTCAAAAAAGCGTACAACAGAGAACCCAGGATCGGTGCCCTCTCCGGATATATGACAGCCCAGTTTATAGCAGAGGGTTTTAAAAAAGCAGGTAAGATTGACAAGGAAGGTCTCGTCAAGGCACTCGAGGGCATGATGCTTGACAGTCCTGTTGGGAAATTGGAAATACGGGCATGTGACCATCAGTTGGTATTGCCTATGTACTTTGGTAAGACAAAAAAGGATTCGAAATACGATTTCCTTGTAGCAGGAGATATTGAGACAATATCGGGTAAGGACTATATGCCTACCTGTGAGGAAGTAAGGAAAATACGCAAATATAAATAATTAAGCTTTTCAGGCTAAGGTAGAGGTAAATGGATTTTATATACACTATCTTTCCGCCAAAGGTTTTAAGCCAGGTTTTTGTGGGTTTAAGCAGAACTACAATCCTCTTCATCGTATCCTCTGGCTTAAGCCTTATATTAGGGGTATTAAGAATCCCGAATGTTGCCCACGGTTCCCTGTACATGATAGGGGCATTTATGGCATTTACGATATCCAAAGTTTTCGGTGGTGGAGATATAGGTTTCTGGTTAGCATTGATCGGGGCACCCCTGGGAGTAGCTCTTGTGAGTCTAATAGCCGAAAGAGGGGTATTCCAATTTCTTTACGAGCGGGAACATCTTATGCTTCTCTTGCTTACTTTTGCGTTTTCCCTCGTTTTCGGTGATCTTGTAAAGATTGTCTGGGGTGCTGAGTACAAATCTGTACCTGTACCCCAGGTTTTTCAGGGATTTGTCAATCTGTTTGGAGGTTTACCTTTCCCTCTCTATAATCTTTTTCTGTTGATCGTTGGTCCCATAGTTGCGGTGGTTCTATGGCTCATCGTAAACAAAACAAAGATAGGAAAAATTGCACGGGCTGCTGCAGTTGACAGGGAAATGGTAGGTGCTGTTGGTATTAATGTGAGCTGGGTATTCGCTATTGTTTTTGTTATCGGTTGTCTTTTAGCAGGACTCGGTGGTGCTCTTGTAGCACCTACAGTAAGTGTGACGCTCGGGATGGATCACACCCTCATTATAGAAGCCTTTCTTATCGTGATTATGGGTGGGTTGGGTAATATATGGGGGGCACTGCTTGGCGCCCTGATTTTTGGTTTGTCACAGTCGTTAGGCATTTTAATATGGTCTCAATTTGGAATAGTGTTCCCCTATGCCGCTGTGATTGTAGTGTTATTGTTCAGACCTACAGGACTTCTCAAATCGACGTGGTAATCAGGAGCAAATTATGTTGCAAAGTATGTTGAGAGGAAAGGGTTTAATATGGGGATATGCGGGACTTATTATCCTTTTTCTTTTGCCTCTTATTTTACCGAGATTTTACATTTACATAGTATCCATTATTTTACTGACAGGCCTTCTTGCAACAAGCCTTAATCTGGTTCTAGGTTACGGGGGTATATTCCAGTTTCATCATGCTGTATTCTACGGGGTTGGTGCTTATGCAACAGCACTGATGCTTACAAGGACAGGTCTTTCACCTTGGATAAGCTTTATTGTTGGGCCTATTGTTTCAGCAGCGTTGGGGCTTATTATGGGTATGATATGCATCAGGCTTTCAAAACTCTACTTTGCTATGCTCCAGATTTCCCTCGGCTCCCTTGTGTGGATAATAGTTTACAGGTGGTATTCCTTTACCGGAGGAGATGACGGAATCCATGGCATCCCTTTGCCTGAGATTCTATCATCCCCAAATGGTGCTTACTACTTTACGCTCATTATCACATTGATCTGCTTTTTGATTATGTACAAAATAGTAAAATCCCCCTTCGGGAGCGCTCTTCAGGGAATCCGCGATAATCCTGTTCGTAGTGAGATGATAGGCATAAATGTTAAACGCCATCAACTGCTGGCGTTGATTATAGCTGGATTCTTTGCAGGTGTTGCAGGGTTTCTCTTTGTTGTAGTGGATACTACTGTTTTTCCCGATATGCTCTTCTGGACGCTCTCACTTGAAATTTGTATTATGTGTCTCCTTGGCGGGTGGTTCAGTTTCTTTGGACCCATGCTTGGTGCAGCAATAATAATAGTTCTCAGGACATTTGTGAGTACCTTCACGTCCTATTGGACGCTTGTTCTCGGTATATTAATGATGTTCGTAATCTTCTTCCTGCCTAACGGAGTGCTTGGTTATGTCGAGGAAAAACTGCATAAAGGCCTTATAGAACCTGTAATAAAGGAGTAATTGTTGTTAGAAGTAAAGTCAATATCAAAATCCTTTGATGGATTTAAAGCTGTAAATAATGCAAACCTTGAGGTCGAGAAGGGTGAAATCGTTGCTGTTATCGGGCCAAATGGGGCAGGTAAAACCACCCTGTTTAATCTCATCACAGGGATATTGAAACCAGATAACGGGAAGGTGTTTTTTAAAGGAGAAGATATCACGGGGCTCCATCCTTATCAGGTTTGCAGGAAGCGCATCTCCCGTTCTTTTCAGATCGTCAATGTGTTTCAAAGACTGACTGTGTTTGAGAACGTCCAGGTTTCTGTATTATCGAGACAAAAGAAAACATGGAACCTGTTTACACCTTCAACAAAATTGGTTATAAAGGAAACAAATGAAATCCTGGAGAGCGTCGGCCTCATAAAGAAAAAGAACCGCACCACCGCTTTGCTCTCCCACGGTGACCGGAAGGTGCTTGAAATAGCCATGGCATTAGGGGGCAATCCCGAATTTCTCATTCTCGATGAACCAACTGCAGGCATGGCCCCGGAAGAGACCGCACGCTGCATTGAACTTATCAAACATTTATCAGAAAAACTCGGTCTCACAATCCTGTTTTGTGAGCATGACATGGAGATTGTTTTTGGCATTGCGAACAGGATTATGGTCATGGTCCGGGGCGCTACAATTGTCCAGGGTGGCTGCGACGAAGTACGGTGCAATCAGGCGGTACAGGATGCATATCTTGGCAGGAGCGATGTATGCTTGATGTGAAAGGAATACACACGTATTACGGATTGAGCCATATTTTGTTTGATGTTTCCCTGACAGTTTCCAGGGGTGAAGTTGTGGGTCTTCTTGGCAGGAACGGTGCAGGGAAAAGTACCACCATGAGAAGCATCATGGGGTTGACGCCACCCAAAGAGGGAACCATAACGTATAATGGGGAGAATATAACCGGTGAAAAACCGTATGTGCTTTTCCGTAAAGGCATAGGCTATGTGCCTGATGACAGAAGGGTTTTTGCTGATTTAAGCGTGGACGACAATCTCGGGATTGTTTATAGCAGGAAAACCGACTGGAATAAAGACAGGGTATATGAATTATTTCCTGCCCTAAAAGAGATACAAACACGAAGAGCCGGAAATTTAAGCGGTGGGGAACAGCAGATGCTCACCATTGCAAGGGCGCTTATGGGAAGCCCTGAACTTTTACTGCTTGATGAACCAACAGAAGGGCTGGCCCCGCTTATTGTCCGTGATCTTGAAGAGCAGGTTCTCAAACTGAGGGATGCTGGCATAAGCATACTCTTATCAGAGCAAAACGTAAGGTCAGCCTTGAAGATGAGTAGCAGGGTTTACGTGATAGATAATGGTAGTATTCGTTTCGAGGGAAGTGTCGCCGAACTCGAAGCAAATGAGGAAGTTAAAAAGAAATACCTGATGGTATAATCAAAAAACGGCAGGATTAGCAATTCCACCTTACATCTCCTCGACTAAAAGGCACATGGTCTCATGCTACCCATAAAATAGTGTATTGATGGCAAATTGGTATAATATAATCATTATCATGACACTGATATTTGAAAAAGGTTGATAAATGTTGAGAGACAAATGTATAATCTCATTAAAAAAGAGGGCAATATGGCACTTATAGGTATGAAGCGGAGAGATCATTATGAAGTTATTGTCGTTTGTATCATCTGTATCTTATTCCCTCTCTTTAGTATATCTATTAATTTTGTTGAAAGACTCCACAACTATTTCCGTGTTCATTCCACTCCAATAGTTGCTGAATATTTAATAAATTTCGTATTCCTCTATTTAGTTGGACTTCTTTATTTAACCTATCGCCGCTGGAAGAAGGCTGAGAAAAAAAGACAAGAATTAGAGCATGTTATCGCAAACATAAACCCTGATGCCATCATAGTGGTTGATCCTGACAGGAATATAACCATGTGTAACCCATCCATACAAAGAATATTTGGCCACAGTGTGGACGCAATCTTAAACAAGAAAACAGACTTCTTATATTTAGACAGACGCCGCAACCCGCAAAAATCACGGGAGATATATGAAGTACTCGAAAAAGAAGGATTTCATATTGGGCTTGCCACAGGAAAAAAAGCAAACGGTGGTACCGTCCCTCTTGAGATTATTACCTGGGGTCTGAGCGATAATGGAGGCGCTGTTCTCTTGCTCAGAGATATCGGTGATCGTATAGGGGCAGAAAAAGCACTGAGAGAAAGCCTTAAAAAGCTCCAAAAAACCTTGAACGGAACAGTCACTGCCTTAGCAACAACAGGAGAAATGAGAGATCCATATACTGCAGGTCACCAGAGGAGGGTGGCTCAACTCGCCTGTGCCATCGCTGCTGAAATGGGCTTTTCCGAAGACAGAATAGAAGGGATCCAGGTAATGGGATTCCTCCATGATATCGGTAAAATAGTTGTACCCTCAGAGATTCTCAGTAAACCAAGTAAATTAACGGACTATGAATTTAATATGATTAAAGCCCATTCTCAGGCAGGCTATGATATTTTAAAAGGGATAGAATTCCCCTGGCCTGTTGCTCAAGGGGCATACCAGCACCATGAAAGATTGAACGGGTCTGGATACCCTTCAAAGTTAAAAGGGGATGATATACTCGAAGAGGCAAAAATTCTTTCTGTTGCTGATGTTGTTGAGGCAATGGCATCGCATCGTCCTTACAGGCCAGGTCTTGGTATTGATAAGGCTCTCGAGGAAATCACCAAGAATAAAGGCATCCTTTATGACCTTGATATAGCTGAAGCATGTTTAAAACTCTTCAGAGAGCGCGGTTTTGAGTTTCAATAGGTCTGGCTGCAAGCCCTACGAATGTATGGTTTATTCAGGGGTAAACTTGCTTTCAATAGTCCGTGGTTCACCTGACACTATAGGATAGAGAGAAGCACATCCATTAATACATAAAAGCCCCAACAAAAGCACACCAAGCAAAATGTTCTTTATCCAATGGTTTACCATGGATACCTCCTAAAAATGGTATTCACCCTATACAATCGTAAAGTTTTTCTTGCTCTTCATGCTTTTTTTCAGAAACCTCCCCTTCCTCTTTTTCCTTCTTCTTTTCCATGGCCTCTGTTATTTCTGTTAACCTTTTTGTCACAAGGTAATTAATAGTGCCCTTCGGGTATGTCCCATCTTCGTTCATTACACCTGCGGGCATGCCTGTAATTATTTCAAGCCCTTCTTCCATTCTCTCAATCGTATAGATAGAGAATTTCCCTTCCCTCACCGCATTTACTACTTCCTGTCTTAACATGAGGTGTTTCTCATTCCTTTTCGGGATTACCACCCCATGGCTTCTATCGAGACCCCGTATCTTGCATAATTCGAAGAATCCTTCTATCTTCTGGTTAACACCGCCTATTGGTTGAACATCGCCATTCTGATCCATGGAACCTGTAACGGCAAAACTCTGCTTTAGGGGTACATTAGAGATACTGCTCAATAAGGCATAGAGTTCGGCACATGTGGCACTATCACCTTCCACCATTTCATAGAGTTGCTCAAAGGTTATCGAAGCTGAAAGACTAATCGGTTTTGTTACTGCATACTTACTTCCAAGGTAGCTTGAAATTATGAGAATCGCCTTTTCGTGAATCTTGCCACTCATCTTTGTTTCGCGCTCTATATTCACAACCCCTGCCCTTCCAGCAAATGCCTTTGCTGTTATCCTCGACGGTTTCCCGAAGCTGTAATCTCCAAGGTCAAGGACTGCAAGACCATTCACCTGCCCGATCTTTTCACCTGAAGTATTCACAATCAGAGTATCTTCCAACATCATTTCCCTGATGCGCTCTTCAACCCTGTTCACCCTGAATATCTTCTCTTCAACTGCCCTTGTTACATGCTCTGTCTTTACCACACTACTATCTTCCTTCTTTGCCCAATAGTGTGATTCACGAATCAGGTCGGTAATCTCACTGAATCTCGTTGATAATTTCTCCTGGTGATCTGCAAATCTCGAGCTATATTCAACAATCTTTGCGACCCCACCTTTGTCAAAAGGAAGGAGGTTTTCTTCTTTTTGACAGCATGCGATAAAGGCTGCATATCGCTCGATATTCTCAGGCGTTCTGTCCATTCTGCTATCAAAATCGGCTTTCACCTTGAACAATTCCCTTGATTCCTCATCTAAGCTATGAAGCATGTAATAGACATAGGGATTGCCAGTAAGGACAACCTTTGCCTTAAGTGGTATCGGTGCTGGTTTTAAGGCTGTGGTGCTGATAAGCCTGTATTGCTCCAATATATCTTCTATCTTAATTTCTTTGTTTTTCAGTGCCCTTTTTAATGCATCGTATGAGAAAGGGTTTTTAAAAAGGTCCGTTGTGTCAATCACGAGATAACCGCCATTCGCCCTGTGAACAGAACCCGCCTTGATCAAAGAAAAATCTGTTGTTGCCATGCCATACGTAACCTTATACTCTATTCTTCCAAAAAGATTCAGATAGGTTGGATTACTTTCAAACACAACCGGCGCACCCTTGTTCACCCCATTATTCACAATTACATTGACAGCATACTTGACAAATGAAACCTCTGGTTTTGGCATTTTCATGAAAGGCAATGGTGAGGGCTGTTCCTCAATGGTTCTAAATTCATCGAGGTGGGAAAGTATCTCCTCTTTCACATCTTCGAGGTATCCAAGAATCTTTTCATTTTCTTTGTACTTTGTTTTCATGCCCTCAGTGAGGGGACCCACAAGTTCGAGGGCTATCATCCTTTCAAGTTTTGTGAGCATACCTCTCACAAGTTTATCTGCCTCTCTTAACATCCTTACCACATCATTCAGCTTCTCCTGGAACATCCTTCCCGTCTCTTCCAACCTCTTTCTCGTTTTTTCGTCGAGGGCATCAAACTCTTCTTTCGTTAAGGGTTCTCCACTCTCCTTTACAGGTACTATGAGAATCCCTGTTGGTCCTCTCTTGACTGTAAAACCTTTTGTTTTCGCTTCCTCGTCAAGTCTTGAAAAATACTCATTCTGTTTCTGCTGAAATTCATCGATGATCCTGTTCTTTTGTGTTTCGTATTCCTTTGATTCAAAGGCTTTAGGTATTTCAATCCTCAGTATTTTAATAAGTTCATCCATCTCTCTTTGCAACACAGTACCCTTGCCTGCTTCAAGGGATATGGCGATTGGATTATCCGGATCCTTAAAATTGTACACATAGCACCAGTCCTCAGGAACCTTTTCCTTAGATGCTTTTTCCTTAAGGAGCGTCATTATGGTTGTCATCTTGCCTGTACCGCTTTCTCCAAGGGCAAATATATTAAACCCTGCACTATCCATACTCAGACCAAAATCAAGAGACCTTAGTGCCTTCTCCTGACCAATTGTTCCGGTAAACTCTCCTACCTCTTCTGTGGTATTGAATGTAAACATGTCAGGCTCACATTGTTTGTAAAGTGCTTCAGGTCCTAATTTTGTAACCATTAATGCCTCCCCTTCCCTTTTTCAGTCACTCCAAGGCTCGTCTGAGCGAGCCACCTGAACTTTTTCAACATGTTTTTGCATCTTTATAACTTATTCCCTTTAGATTCATCAATAGTACAGTTTTGACATTACCTCCTGATTCCTTAAAAACTCTCTCTGCCTCTTCTCCATTACACCCTGTAACATCCTGGATTATCCTTAACGCCCTTCTTTCCCCCTTCGCGTTGTGAGGAGTTACATCATCTCATCCAGCTTCCCCCTGTTACACAGATTGTCTGTCCTGTGATATACTCCCCCTCATCAGAAACAAGGAAAAGGGCTGTATTTGCAATATCCTGAGGGGTTCCCTTCCTCGGGTACGGGATGTTTTCGTACATCCTTTCGATCTCTTCCTCAGGATAGATATGGGGAATGAACTCATTATATATAAAACTCGGGGCAATAGTATTTGCTGTAATATAGTAAGGAGCAACTTCCATCGCCAGACATCGTGTAAAGGCCATCACCCCGGCCTTTGCTGCAGCGTAGTGTGCGTGTCCAGCCTGAAG
>CAIJOT010000082.1 GCA_903822335.1 uncultured delta proteobacterium | reverse complement strand
TCCGGTACTGACGAACAGAAACGACATACTGAGGCTATATTATGAGGATAAGCAAGCACATCTTTGTAATGTCCAAAATTTAAGATTGTAATATAGTAGATGTCGCAGGAATCGGAAGAAGGAAAAAGCTCTTACCAGGGGAGGTCTTGGAATAGATTCGGTTTCTATGCGCCAAGAAGTCAGCAGAGGTCATAGTAGTTACATGCAACGAGCCATTATAAAGAAATGGAGGTCTCACGGAAGTAATGAAGGACTGAACATTAAGATGTTTCAAATTAAACAAGGAGGCTCTTACCAGCCTTGTTATAAGCGAAACAGAGCAAAAGAAATAAATAAACAGGATGATTGAACAAGTATTAAACCGGAGAAATGTAATGCGGGCATACAGCAAAGTATTGTCGAACAAAGGTTCGGCAGGCGTTGATGGCTTGTCAGTGAATGAACTATACAAATATCTTACAAACAACAGAGAACGTATAGAATCAGAATTACGAGAAGGGAAATACTTACCACAAGCCATCCTTGGGGTTGAAAGACCGAAGGGCAACGGGGGAACGCGTCTTTTAGGTATTCCCACAGTCACTGACCGGCTCTTACAACAAGCAGTTGGACAAGTAATAGCCATAAAATTTGAGGTAGAATTTGAAGATTACAGTTATGGTTTCCGACCAAATCGCAATGCCCAACAAGCAGTATTAAAAGCACAGGAATACATCAATTCAGGTTATCAACATATTGTTGATATGGATTTGAGAACCTTCTTTGATGAAGTAGACCACTGTATTTTGCTGCAAATACTGTATCGAAAGGTAAAATGCCACTTAACATTACGCCTTATCCGCAAATGGCTAAGAGCACCCATCATGAAAGATGGGAAATTAGTCAAACGCAGAAAAGGAGTTCCACAGGGAAGCCCTTTAAGCCCATTATTGTCCAATATCATGTTAAATGAACTGGATAAAGAAATGGAAAAACAAGGACTTCGCTACGTCCGTTATGCTGACGACTTTAGTATCTTTACTAAAAGTAATCATGAAGCCCGGAAAATTGGGAATAATATATATTTGTACTTGAAAAACAAATTGAAACTACCAATTAACAGGGAGAAAAGCGGAATACGTAAACCTGTAAACTTTACAATTTTGGGTTTCGGATTCGTTCCCACATATATAAAGGGAGAAAAAGGCAGATACCAGTTGGTTGTTAGCGAAAAAGGCTGGAAATCGCTTAAATTGAAACTCAAAACCATAACAAGAAAGACTACACCATGTACCTTTGACGAACGTATCCAAAGAATTAAAGAAGTTCATAGGGGGTGGCTCGGATATTACCGTATGGCAAACATCGGGGCTAAACTCAAAGAACTTGATGGTTGGTTGCGAAATCGTTTAAGATATTGCATCTGGCACAATTGGAAAAAGCCTGAACGGAAAAGGAAGAACCTGGAACGTTTGGGGGTCGACCACGAACATTCCTATTCATGGAGTAGAACACGAATGAAAGGATGGGCAACCGCCCAAAGTCCGATTCTTGTTACCACTATTACCTTAGAACGTTTACGCAAAAGAGGTTATGAGGCTATGCTTACACTTTACGAGAAAATTGCTCCACATCTTAATGAACCGCTGTATACGAGACCCGTACGTACAGTGGTGTGTGAGGTGCTCCGGTAGCCGTTTTGGCTACCGGCCATCTACACGATTATGGCTCGTTTACACTTCCTTTTATAAAGTCATTAACATTAATATCCGCTTGTCGTAAAATTGCCTTTAATGTCCCTTCCGGCAAGTTACCTGTATGATTAGGGATTGTGGTATACTTATTTGTTTGTCTATTATACCAGATTTCATGGCTGCCTGCCGCCTGTCGATAAAATTCAAATCCGAACCTCTTTAGTTTCTTTACTATTTCACGATACTTATATCCTGATAATCTTCCCATATCATATGCCTACTACAAGTGGATAATCGAAATGGATAATCTCTGTGTCAATGTCCACTCGTAACTCGCACGACCTTGCCGCCAAAAGTTCTGTGTCAGAAGTTGCTCTCACACTCCACTGTCCAATTTTGCACAGCGGGTCATTCAAAATCTTCAAAAGGCTTGCTTGCTCTGCCGTAATCATTTCAATCCCCCTTCGCGTGTTCCCACGCAGTTGCTACAGTATCTAGTGTCTCTCGTTCGGATGCTTCAATTCGCTCGATTCGTTCT
>CAIJOT010000081.1 GCA_903822335.1 uncultured delta proteobacterium | reverse complement strand
GTGCATCGGGTTCTTGCCTCCTTTGTAAGTTTTTTGTTCGCAAACTTAATCTTACCAAAGTTGGCTTAAATCCGATGTGTTTTTTTAACACTCTATACAGGGTAAGCTATTTCAACTTAAACACGAAAGAACCCTTTTTTTGTACCCATGTTTTTTGGTATTATTGTTGTATGAAGATAATCGACATCCATACACACGGTATCGGGGGCTACGATACACGAACACACGAGCCGGAACACATCCTGAAAATAGCAGAAATCCATGGGGTTTATGGTGTTTCTGAAATCATACCCACGATATATGCTGCACCCATTGAGGAAATGCGGGAAAACATAGAGGCTGTCAGAAAGGCGATGGAGATACAGAGACAAGAAGACAGAAGGCAGAAGTCAAAAAAACCGCAATCAGTAATCCGCAATCGGCAATTGGGGCATATCGTCCCTCGTCCCTCATCCCTCATCATCGGAGTTCACCTCGAGGGCCCCTTCCTGAACCCATCACGTTCCGGGGCACTCAATCCGGCATCATTTCTTCAACCAGCAGAATATAGTCTTAAAAGATTGATTGAAGGGTTTGAAGATATAATAAGGATTATTACCATTGCACCTGAACTGGAAGGTGCGGTCAAACTCATGAAAACCATATCGGACATGGGGATTATAGTAAGCATGGGCCATTCTGATGCGACTTTTATAGAAGCAGAGGCTGGCTTTCATGGAGGGGCAAAGGGGATTACCCATCTTTTCAATGCTATGCGAGGTTTTTACCACAGAGAGCCTGGTATTGCAGGTTTCGGGCTGTTAAACCAGGATATTTATGTTGAGGTCATTGCAGATCCGTTCCATCTTCATCAGAAGGCCATTGAAATGATATTCAAAATAAAAAACCCAAAAAGGATAATCATCATCTCAGATTCAGTAAAAGATTCCCAGACTTTTTCCTCCCCCAAGAGTGTCACAGATAATGATGGTAAGCTGCAAGGCGGCTCTCTGACTGTTACAGAATCAGCCAAACGACTTATTGGAATGGGATTTGACGAAGAACTTATTATGCAGTGTGTCAGTAGCAACCCCAAAAAGATGTTAAACCGCAAGGGGAACTAACAGATATGGGGAGAAGCCTGCTCTTTCTGCAATAACAGATGCTTCACTTAACTCGCAACTCGAAACCCTAAACTGCTCCTAACAGTGTCATACGTTGGTACTGCCGTGCCTTCAAAAGAAAGAGAGACTGCGATAAAACCAATGACAATTGCAGCAACAATAAACCACTTTTTTGTCAGATCAAGGTTTAATAAAAAAAGCATAACGATTATTGCGCCGAAGGTCAGGCAGTAAGGGCAAAACACGTTACTCCTTATCTGAAAACCCACAAGAAATGTTTCTACACCAATACCAGCAGAGAGAAGTATGAGGAGAAAGAGATCCCTCTTGAGAACATTTAAGGACATCAGGATAACCATGTAAACTACCCCTATATACTTCAGGTCTATACCAAGAATGCTCCCCCTCAAAGACGAGCAGGAGCCCCCGCAAATACTATAAAAAACAATAATGACAACAGCAATAAGTGAAAGTATTGTGTTGATCAAATGTTTCTGTGATTGCACTTTGTTCCACATAATTTTTTAAATCCTGGTTTCCATTATAACCCGCCTGCTTATGAAATACCACCACCTCTCATATTTCATCTTGAAATTAGTGTCCCTATTCATTATAATAGATTCCCACGGGCAAGCCCGTGGCACTGTGAATATATACGCTTCGCGTAAATAACGGAAGCATTCACCCACGTTTAAAAACGTGGTATAAGGAGGGATCATATGAAAAGGTTTGCGACATACATCCTGGCCATTCTGTTTGTTACCACATCCGGTCTGTCAGCCTATAGCGCTGAGAAGGAAAAAGTAGATGCAAAAGCCCTTTTTGAGAAAAAATGCAGCATATGCCACAATCTGGACAGAGTAAAATCAAAGAAGAAAACAGTAAAAGAATGGGAAACTACAGTCATGCGCATGAAGAATGTCCGTGGTGCCCCAATAAATGATGAAGAGGCAAATCTTATAACAGACTACTTGGCGAAGAATTACGGTAAATAACAGAATCAATGAATTGTGGATCTCAAATTGTAAATAGTGAAAGTCTTTACTGTATTATCAAGTTTTTTAATCTGACTTCTTACTTCTGACCTCGGTTTTCTCTCTCGTTATGGGAGCAAAATACTTATAATTCTGAGGATTATCCACTCAAAAAAATTAATGAGGGGATGTAAAACACCAAGCCAGAGCAAGCCGATGATGATAAACATGCCATAGGGCTCGAGTCTTTCGAGGGAATATTGAAACTTTCTCGATGAGAAGCCCATCAGGATTTTAGAACCATCAAGAGGGGGGATGGGTATAAGGTTAAAGGCTGCAAGCATGATGTTAATCTGAGCCATATAATAGAGGATAGTATAGGTAGATCCCCCTGGGAACGGAGTCAGAAGGCGAAGGAGAAAAAAAGCAAGGAAGGCCAACAGGATATTCGCCACAATCCCCGCAGAAGATACAAAAACCAACCCTTTACGCAAGTCATGTAAATTATTGAAGTTTACAGGAACAGGTTTTGCCCAGCCAAACCCGAATATTAACAACATAGCGCTCCCGATAGGATCGAGGTGTTTGATGGGGTTTAAGCTCAGCCGGCCAAGCCATTTGGCAGTGGGATCCCCCATTTTGTAGGCTACCCAGCCATGGGCCAGCTCATGGATTATGATTGAGTACAGGAGGGGTATCGCCACGAGAACAAAAGCCAAAGGGTCTTTGAATAAGAGGTTAATGAGTCCCATATTTGAATTTTTCACAGTATCACACAGATGGAGGTTCAAATTCAATTGAAACTTTATGTTCAGGGGTTTTAAGGTTTTCTTGCTGTTTACGGGCTGTTGCCCAAACCGATTATACGCCGGGAAACTCTTTTACTCCCTGCTCCACTGCGCTTTCTTACCCATGCCAGTAATGCGGGGTACCCCGCGTCAACAGCGGGGTCGCAACGCTTCCATTCAATTTGGAAGCTCGCCACAGGCGAAACTTCCTGGAAAGGAATGAAGCACTATTACTATTGTCTCCCAGTCAAACTTGACCTGGTCTTCGAACATGGAAAGGTTTCATTGCGAATGGAATGAGCAACAAATTGGCCTAAACGCGACCTGGTCGCAGGCCCATTTCAGCTTATCGGCAGGGTACCCAAGAAATGCTCGAAGTTGCGACTCGTAAAAAATTCTTCCGGCTTTTACCGAAAGAGGAATTAAAAGGTTGTTTGAACAACGGGCCGTTTACCATTCACCATTCACTGTTTTTAAACCCTTGACTTACTATCTTTTTTTAAGATAACATCTCAAAATATTTTACAGGGGTGGGGTATGAGGCAAAAGTCTCTCATTTGTATAATCTTCTTTTCAATACTGCTTTCTTTTCTCTTAAGCCTTAATCCTGCTGCTGCAGAAAAAAAACCACCGGATGTTGTCACGATTAAGCTTGAGGGCGCAAAGCTTCCACCGGTTATTTTTTCACATCCCACCCATACTGAAAAAGCAAAGTTAGACTGTGTAACCTGCCATCATAAAGATACAAATCCGAAAGAACCAGAAAGTTGTCTGAAGTGCCATCCCTTGAAAGAAGCAAAGGATAACGCACCCCTCGCAAAGGATGCATTTCATAAAAAATGTCAGACCTGTCATAAGGATAGCCTGTCAAAAGGGATAACTGCCCCTACAAAGTGCAATGAGTGCCACAAAAAGTAAACCAGGAGAAGGGGAACCAGCTCCTAAAAAAACTATCATTGACCGTATATATATCTTTCTCACCTCCATAAGGTTTACAATATTCCTGCTCTCTTTCATCGCTGTAAGTTCAATCTTCGGAACAATCATTAAACAGCATGCGTCAACAGAAGAATACCTCTCCATCTATTCTGAAAACACTTACAGGATTATAAAATTCTTCAGGTTAGACGATGCATACCACTCTCCATGGTTCTTTGCGCTAATCATACTCTTTTTGATAAACCTGATTCTCTGCACAATGGGCAGGTTTACCAGGTTTATAAAGACTGAAAAGGTTATAAAACTACCTGACGAAAACGCACTATCGAACATGCAGATGAATTTCCATATAGAGACAAAGGATAGTAAAGAAACCATGAGCATACTGGAAAAAGGGTACAAATATGTCCACAAAGAAGCGCAGGGGTTTGTGTTAGAGAGGGGGGCTCTGTCGAAGTATGGGGTCTATATGATCCATGTGAGTATCATTATTATTCTCATAGGGAGTTTTATTGGTCTCATATACGGGTATAAGGGCTTTATGATTCTGAATAAAGGGGAAACAAAGGGCCAGATAATCATGAGAGGTGAAAACCCGAAGGAACAACCTCTCGGATTTGCCTTAAGGTGTAAAGATTTCAAGGTGAGTTTTTACCCGGGCGGTGAACCAAAGGATTATGTGAGTACCATAGAGGTTATAGAGGGTGGGAAAACCATTTTCGAAAAAAACATCAGGGTGAATGATCCTCTTTTTTACAAAGGCATCCGTGTATACCAGGCGAGTTATGGGAGAACGCCTTCATTTCACTTCAATATTGGCGGGGAAAGTGTTACGTTAAAAGAAAGAGATACGTACAAGAAGGATGACCTTATCATAATGGTTGCAAGATTTGAAAGTATGGTGCATGATTTTGGCCCTGGAGTCTTAATCGCATATTTAGATAAAGGAGAACCACGTACGTCATGGTTTCTGAAAGATGTAGAAAGGTTAAAAGAAAAAAAGATCCAGGGTATACACATACGGCTCGAAGATATCAGGGAAGATTTCTATACAGGCCTTGAAGTATTGAGGGATCCGGGCGTATGGGTTGTCTGGACAGGGTTTGCCTTGATACTCTTCGGATTATATGTAAACTTTTTTGTCTATCACAGGAGAATATTTGTCAGGCAAGTCTCACATGGTATAATGATTGCCGGTATTGCTATGAAAAATAAAGAAGCTTTCAAAGAAGAATTTGAAACGTTGAAGAGGAAGATTTGTGGTAATAAATCATAAAATCCTCGGCGTTGTTACCTTGCTTTACCTGTTTCTCTTTTTTATCCATGTCCTCTATTTTTCCATCAAAAAAGAGAAAATCATGACTTTCATGTGGGTTGTCCTCTATATCACCCTCGGGCTCCATACCCTCGGGTTAGCATTGCGATGGGCAGAATCGTACAAACTCAATATGGGACACGCACCTTTATCAAACTTCTACGAATCACTTATCTTCTATGCATGGTGTGTCGGTTTCATACTGATAGTAATGAAAAAAAAGCTCTCATTCCCCGTCATTACGATGTGTGCTTCCCTCATTTCTCTTTTCTTTATGGGTTACGCCTCGATTTCGCCATCAGTAGAAAAAAATATCCAGCCCTTGGTTCCTGCCT
>CAIJOT010000080.1 GCA_903822335.1 uncultured delta proteobacterium | reverse complement strand
TGTCACCAACGTCAATACCGGACGTATCCTGTATCCACAGCATTGGTACCCTGTCCCTGCCACAAAGTGTGACAAATTCGTTGACCTTGATGAGTCCTTCCCGGTAGAACTTGCCGCCTATGCCAGGATAGGGGGCATACTGCGGATAGCCCTTCGGCAGTATCCCTTGTATGTTTGCGACAACACCAACAAGGAACCCGTCTATTTTCACGAGGCCACAGTAAAGTTCCGGGCCGTAATCAGGCCTGAACTCCATATTTTCACTGCTGTCAACGAGCCTCGACATGAACTGTCTCACGTCATAGGTCATCTTCTGGTTAAAGGCAACGATACTATAGAGGTCTTCAGCCGGGAATTTTGGTTCTGCCGGCTCTGCCACTCTGAAGAATTTGCTGTTATAGGCAGGCAGATAGGTCACCCACTCCTTCACTGCATCAAGAATCGCTTCCTCAGTCTGAAATACCTGTTTGAAAAAACCTGTATGATCGTAATGAATTTCAACCCTTCCTGGAGGAATGGATTTGAATTTCCTTGTTGCATCTATAATCTGTTCTGCCATTGGCTCGTCGAAGTAGCCCTTCGGCGCCATACCACTCACGATGCCTGCACCGCCTACGGCGATGTTACAATCCTTATGGGCAAGGAGCAGTGTTGGACTAATCCCCTGGTAGCCGCCACCTGCAGGGTTCGTTCCGTAGATTGCAGCAAGAACGGGAATGCCGAGCTTGTTTAGTTCAGCATGCCTGAAGAAGGTGGTTCCACTCCCTCTTCTGTTTGCATACACCTTTTCCTGTTCAGTCAGCTTCACGCCACTGCAGTTAACGAGCCAAACAAGGGGACAATGTAATCTCTTGGCAATGTCGGTAACCCTGAGGATATTGTCTGCCTGTCCTGCAATCCAAGCACCTGCCATAACCTTGTTGTCAAATCCGATTATTACGCACCACCTGCCGTTTATCCTGCCGAGACCATCAACAACACCGGTGGTCCCTGATTCTTCTTCCATAGGGTCATAGAGTGTATGAAGAGGAGCCCACGTGCCAGGGTCCAGGATGTATTCCAACCTCTGGTGAACAGTCCACTCACCCCTTTTATTGAGCGTTTCTTTCGGTAAACCTGCATTCTTTTTCTGCTCGACGAGCGCCGCAATTTCCTCTTCGACTTTCTTGATCTCTTCGGCGTTTTTCTCATTCGCTTTTATTGGTTTACCCCAATCATCCATCTTTTCAAAATATGGTTTCATTTCTTTACCTCCAATGGCGTTTTAATGTATTTGTTATTATTTTCACAATTATATTTTTATATGAAACTTTTGTCAATATAAAATGTAAAATATATTTGAATTTCCTAAGCACATCATAATATTCAACAAACATTATGTGATATTTTTCATTAATAATGATTATATCGGGAAATGAACTACCCCGCGGTATGCCACGGGGATGGACCCGCGGGGCAGTCAATAGCCAGAAGCCAGAAGCAATGCAATGGCATTTTTTATTCTTACTCCTGACCCCTGCATTCTGAATTCTGAACTAATGTTTAAACAATCTCTGGCCGGTAAAGACCATCGTTACATTCGCCTCGTTACAGGCTTCGATTACTTCAAAATCCCGCTCTGACCCACCCGGCTGTATCACACCAGTAGCCCCTTCCTTTATCGCAGCATCTACACCATCCCTGAAGGGGAAAAACCCGTCTGAAACAACCACAGAACCTATAAGACCAGCCCTTTGCTCCCTCGTATACTTCTCAATTTCTATCAGGTCTGTCATCTTTCTCAATCCTCTTTCTGCTTCCAGTTTAAACACTGCATAGGGAACACTGTATTTCTTGAAAACCTCAAGATCCATATACTTTTTATAGGCTTTAAACACAGCAATCTCAACCACACCAACCCTGTCCTGTTCCCCTGTCCCTATCGCTACAGTTGCCTCGTCCTTCACAAAAAGGGCTGAGTTAGAACTCACGCCTGATTCAACGTACCATCCAAACAGCATGTCCTGATATTCTCTGTCTGTTGGCTTCCTCTTAATTGTATAGGTTTCACCTTTATACACAGCCTCAGCAGGTTTGAGGTCTTCCTTGCTTTTTATCTTAAAAGGCTGTGATTCCTGGATGACAATCCCTCCATCCATCAACGACTTTATATCGATATATCTTTTAAACTTATACTCATGTAACCTTTCTATTTCCCCTATTTTCAATATTCTAAGATTCTTCCACTTTTTCAGCACATCTATTGCCTTTCCTTCAAAATCAGGTGCACACACAACCTCGAAATAGTAAGGGACCATTGCTTTTGCAGTTTCCTCATTAATGGTCTTTGTAAACACCACACAACCTCCAAAGGCTGCAATCCTGTCGGACATGAATGCCTTGTCAAAAGCCTCTGTCAGAGTAGTACCATAGGCAAGCCCAGATGGATTATTGTGTTTCATGATAGCACAGGCAGGTTTCTTATCAAGGAACTTCAGAATATTGAGCGCATTGTCCACATCGGTGAGATTTATCTTACCAGGATGTTTACCAACCTGTAACATATCTTCTTCTTTGACCCTGCTCACGAGTCCACCATCAAAGTCAAAAAATTTTATCCCTCCTAAGACAATATTCCCATTTATGAGCTCGTACATGGCTGAGGCCTGATCGGGATTCTCCCCATATCTTAAACCCCTCTCCACATTGCACTTTTCATCAGCATCATAGATGCTCCATGCCTTCTTTTTGTAAATAAGCACCTCTCCGCCCATATCAATTTTGATGGTATCCGGGAAACTGTCTTTTACAACTTTCTTGTACATTCCCTTAATATCTTCCATGCTACCCCCTTTGGTATTTTAAAATTAAAAATGAAGAATTAAGGTTTTTTTCTATATTCTTCATTACATTGCTTTTAATAGTGCCTCAGTCATTAACTCCACGTCCAGTCCCTCTACCCTGAATGCTTCGTCCGTATCCCCTGAAGTGCCGTAATCCTTCACCCCAAACGACTCCATTCTACCCCGGTATCCATGCTTTAACAGATAACTCGCAATAAAAGGGGCTATACCGGTATGGAGATTATGGTCTTCATAGGTGAAGATATATGGCACCTTCAAAAGTTCTCCCATGACCTCTTCATCTATTTCCCTCACACAGGACATATTGATAACGCTCAGACAAATGCCTTTTTTCATGAGGTTGTCTCTGATTTCCACTGCCCTGCTTACCATACCGCCATAAGTAATGATTCCCCCGTCTTCTCCTCCCTTGATGGTGTCCATCTTCCCATAGATGAAATCATATCCATCCCCAAAGAATGCTTTCCCGTTTTCTTTATACATTACCGGCCACCTGTTTCTCCCCATACCGACAAGGAAATTACCCTTTATTTTTGCCACGTATCTTACCACCCTGTCCGTCTGGTTCGGGTCACAGGGTACAATCACCTTAAAATGATACAGGTTACTTGCAAGCCCAATGTAATCAACACACTGGTGCGTCTTGCCATCCGGGCCTACATCAAGCCCCACGTGCGTTAACATGAGCTTCAAATTTGTCCTGTTTATATCATTTAACCGTTGCTGGTTGTACGTCTCATCGATACCAAAAACCCCGAAATCCGCAAAGAACGTAAGAATCCCCGTACTCGATAGGGCCCCGGAAATCGTTGCAGTATTATGTTCCTGGATTCCTCCCTGGAAAAAATATTCCGGATACGCCTTTGCAAAATCCCCTGTTTTTACCGAACCTGCAAGGTCACAATCAAAGGTACAGATGGGACGTCCTTTTCCAATGTTTCTGTCACCAAGGTCCTTTAATGTTTTACCAAAGGCAGTTCTGTTGTCAACCTTGTCTTCTACCTTATACGTGAATGGTTCACCTGTATCTATCGCTATTTCTTCATGCTCAACAGGTGGCTTCCATTCCCAGATACCTTTTCTTTTCTCTCTGTAAAATGCGAGATTATCTTCTAATCCAAGAATTTCAAGGGCATCTTTGTATTCCTTTTCATTCAATGGGTTTCCGTGGTATTTTTCTTTGTTTTCCATGAAAAGTATGCCATTACCCATTATCGTGTGTGCTACTATACATGAGGGTGTATCAGTAATCCTTGATTTTTTCAGCGCCTGGTAAATCTCACTATAGTCATGTCCATTAATCTCAAAAACATCCCAGCCATCGGACAGGTAATTTTCTATAATGTTCTGGGGCATAACATTCCCGATACTCCCGCTTATCTGTAAACGGTTATAATCTACCACCACCGTAATATTTGACAGACCATATTTCTTTGCAAATCTCCTTGCCTCGGATATTTGCCCTTTTTGCTGTTCCCCATCACCCATAAGCACATACACATGAGACGTCTCTTTGCGAATCTTCGAAGCAATGGCAAAGCCACACCCTGCGGATAAACCCTGGCCAAGATTCCCCGTAGACCAATCTATAAAAGGTATGCCTTTCACCACGTGTCCTTCAAAAGGGCTTTTCGCTTTTCTAAAAAAAGCAATGACCTCATCAACAGGAAGGTGTCCAAGTCTTGCGAGAGCAGCATATACCCCGGGCGAGGTATGACCATGGCTCACCACAACCCTGTCTCTCGGTTTCCCCATTAAATGAGCGTAAGAAAAAAGCACAAGGTATATATCAAGGGAAGACATTGATCCGCCAGGATGCCCTGAACCTGCAAGCGTTGTCATTGTGATAATATCACCCTTTGCGAGCCTCGATAATTCCTTTAATCTTTCCAGCTCATCCTCTGTCAATTGTTCCCTGTCAAACATTACCCTTTCCTCCCATCCAGTAGTCACAGTCTTCCCTGAGCAGGCACCTTCCGCACTCTGGTTTTTTTGCCTTACATAGGTAGCGTCCATGAAGTGTTATAAGCAGAGAAAATGCAGTCCACATATCTTCCGGCACTGCTTTTTTTATATCCTGTTCTATTTTGTCAGGGTCTTTTTTATCAGAAAAACCAATCCTGTTCGATAACCTGATAACATGGGTATCCACTATAATAGCGGATTTCCCGAATGCCAATCCTACAATCAGGTTTGCTGATTTTCTCCCTATACCTTTTATCGTGGTAAAGGTATCCACATCTTGTGGAACAGAACCCCCAAACCTCTCCATTATTTCGTGAGCAATATGTTGTATGCTCTTCGCTTTATTCTTATAAAAACCGGTAGGTTTTATATCCACTTCAAGCTCTTCCTGAGGCACATTCAGATAATCCCTGAATGTTCTGTACTTTTTGAAAAGGGATTCTGTTACCCTGTTTACCCTTTCATCGGTACATTGAGCTGAGAGTACAGTAGCAATAACAAGCTCCAGCGGGTTAGTAAAAACAAGCTCAACCCTTGGTTTTCCATGCATTATTTTGAGCTTATCTATGATTAAGTTGATGTCTTTTGCCATCTCTAAGTTTCTTGAATGTATCCTTTATACCACTTACACCCCTTGTATTCAATGAGAAAATCAAACTGGCTAAATGCCTGAAAAATAGACATAATACAAACAGGGACGCTATAAAGGCCTGTTGCAAGAATGCTTTTTTGATGCGCTATTTCCGAAGGTTATTTTCTTTGCTCGCTGGTGCTTCGTCTCCACCCCATCAAGGTGTCGCACTGACGACAAGTTCTTTCTGGTTGTTGATTATAACGTCTCGCTTTCTTTCACACTGTCATTTTTTACAAATTGGGGAAAAACCTCTATTGCAAACCCCCTTGTTGGCGTAAGTTGCTTCCTCTTCTAATGAAGTTGTCAAGCATATAATTATTATCTTTGTTAAGAGTCCTGTTATTGTGGTGGCCTCCAGCCTTTCTTAGCCCTTTATCTAACCTCTTTTATTCTCCGGGCCCGTTATGCCCAACTTACCTTAT
>CAIJOT010000079.1 GCA_903822335.1 uncultured delta proteobacterium | reverse complement strand
GCGCTGTTATGTTGAACAACATCATTCTTTTCCTTTAATAGAGACGATAGGGACGTTGTTGCACACGTTGCATAATTATTAATCCCCGTTATCTCTCTCCCCTTTTTTATTCATTTTCATACAATTTCACGCAGTTTACAATTTAAAAAACCAAATGCCATGCTGCCCCCGCTTGAACTTCTCCATCCTGACCGGTACCGGCACAGGAGGCAAGCTCAGCGCCTGCCGTATCATAGCACTTCGTCTGCCCTGTCTGGGGAAGCTGAATTACTCCTCCAGCCCATACCATTGGAGCCACCAATAACGCAAAGCAAATCACTGTGAATAAGAACAAATTACGGATTGGAAATTTGATGAAGAATATCGGAATAGATGAGTGCTTATGTGGAACTTTGAACCCCTTTTCCGTCCCCATTACATTCACCTCGAAAAGCTAAATAAATCCGGTATGGTGGTTTTGGTTTTTGAATTGTTACCATCGGCCCTGAATCCCCTTTTTCCCGCTTTCACTATTCTAAATCCGCAATCCGCAATTATTTAATATCATTAACATTATATCCTACATCTCACAGTTGTCAACGACATTCGTCACGCTTGTGAAAAAAATAACCGGCATCCGGCATCAAAAATGTCCAGCATTTTTACAGCTATGAGCAAGATACAAGAAACAGGGTGTGGCGACAAAAATGAAGGGTGTGGCACAGAGAATACTCTGATGTGGAGGGGGTTATGGGAATCCCATCCTTTGAGATCGCCACCAAAGGCGGGCGGTATTTATGTAACATCAACACTAATCTTTTGTTTTACCTCTGATATAAATTTGAACCAGACTCCAGGAATATTATGCACCAAAGACTCCAAAGGTGCTTCTTCGAGCATGAAACCATATGCGTGTACAAAAAAATGTTTGAACGTCAGGTACTCGTAAAGTTCGTCTGACAAGTCCGCACTTATAATATCATGCATTATGGAGAGGTTTAGCAGTTCTTTGTGCCAGTTTTCTCCCTTGGCTATCTGGATATTTCTCAACTTCAAGGCCTGTTTCAGAATGTTCTCGATCCCGTTATAAACGTTGTGCAAAAAAGTCCCCATGGCTGCCAATTAGACAACTGTTACTATCTGTCGTTCCATGGTTTCTTCAAGATTTCGAAGAGCGGCCTCGACATTTTCCACTTCTGCACATATCTGTCTCGGAAGGCTATCCATAAATCTGAACTCCAGATTCTTCCACAAGATCGTTGAAGAGCGTTTTTCTAGTAATATCAACAAGATCAACCGGCTTTGACAGTTGCTTGAACAATTCGGCATAGAATTTAAAAAATTGCCTGGGGTCAAGCCCTTTCACACCAAGATCAATATCATGAACATCCCCACTTTCATTAAGAGAAGACCCGAATACCACAACAGAGGAGACGTTATACTTTTTCGCACACTGCACAATAACCGCTTTATCGTTTTCATTAATCATATCGGCATCCTGTCTCGAAACAGAACAGACGGTGGGGACGTTGTTTCTCAACGTGCATAACTCCTAAGCCCTTTCGTTGTTCCCTTTTTTTATTCATTTTCCTACAATTTCACGCAGAATACAATTAAAAAAACCAAATGGTTGCCACGCCACCGCCTGGATTTCCCCGTCATGTCACCTCCAACTCTTGTATTTATAAGCTTTTATACCAGAAGCAGCATTAAAAGTCAGGAAACTTCGTAGAAAATGCAGTTGGACAAGTTGTCAAAATCAGTTTCATATGTGATTACATGATGTTATTGGTTAATGGAGAAAAAAACTGGGGAAACTCCAGCAGTAGGGAAGCATGGGAATGAGAACATGGTAGCCAACTATGTGAAGCAACAAGGTGCCAGCTATCATAGACTACATGAGGCCCGTCAGCTGATGCTTTTTTAATACTCCGCTGCTTGCTTCGGGGGTAGTTCATTGATGGCGAATTTGTATCAGCAGTTCTGTCAGATGCTCACAGTTTTGGCGCATGTGTGGTAAAAATTGGCGTTATTCTGCAACCTACGACGTGAAGAGGCAGCTACTTTTTAGCCATATAAGCGCTGAGAGAAACTGAACGTTTCTTATTTTCCCAGAATATTTCCAATTCGACGAGATGGACATTTTCTATCGGCGTTTCGCTCACAACCTTTTTGAATGCAAAACCTTGAGGATTATCTTCATCTATGAGACCCTCTGTGGCGCCTAACTTCGGGAATCCTTCCCGTTCGATTTCCTTCATTCTGTCATCAGCAATCATTGTTGCTGCTGTGAGCTTTCTTGAATATTCTTCCATATCTAATGAAATTAATATGAGGGATATGAATGATACAAGGGCAATAGAGGTGACTGCAACAGCAACCAATACCTCAAGTAGGGTTATCCCTTTTTGGGATAGATATTTCTTCGATATAACCATTTTCTCCACTGATCCTTGCTGTTAATGGGTTGATGGTGATGGAGTAAAATCCTTCTTTTTCTCCTTCAAGGTGGAGGATAGCCTTATCAACAAGACCTGTTGAATATAATCTCATCAAAGCCTTTCCAAGAGTAAATTTTTCACCATTTACCACGACATCTTTGAGTAAATATTCCTTGGGTATCTGGATTTCTCTCGATGGAACGAAACCCCTTAATACATCCATTTCCCCTATACTGATAATATTTTTTGTCAAATCAAATTCGATTACCTTGGTCTGATAATCAGAAATCGCATTTTCTCGAAGGAGTGCAATTTCTATCGAGAATTTTTCCGGAAATGTTTCTTTATCGTTTTTGGGGAGAAGGTCACCCCACCTTACCGAGGCAAAAGAGAGCAGGATTGACAGTAAAAGGACAACCAGAATGAGTTCTAATAATGTGAATCCGTTAATCCTTTTCAATATCCCTGCTCGATATGTCCGCATTCTTGCCTGTTCCGCCCGGCTCTCCATCAGAGCCATAGCTTATGATTTCATAGTCTTTGCCGTCCGGAGTAGGGGATGCGTAATAGTAAGGATTGCCCCAGGGGTCTTTAGGAACACTGCTTCCTTCAAGATATCCGCCCTCCTTCCAATTTTTTGGTATGGGCGAGGTCTCCGGTTTCTTTATGATCGCTTCCAGCCCCTGTTCTGTTGTTGGATAGCCGCCATTGTCAATCTTGTAGAGCTTGAGGGCGCTCTCTATTGTTTTGACGTCTATCTTAGCCTTTATCCTCCGTGCCTCTTCCGGTCTGTCCATGATTCTTGGAACGAGCAGTGTGGCAAGGATACCGATAATGACGATGACAATCATCAATTCGATCAGGGTAAACCCACGTGACGAGTAACGAGTGACGAGTAATGAGTGATGAGTATTAGAGTTCCGCAATCCCTGGCCACGCCCCCTGGCCAAGACCTGCGGTTTAGCAGGGCAGGCTTCGGGGTAGCAGGGCAGGCGGCAATCGGCAATCGGCAATGTTTTCATAGATTCCCCCTTATCTTTTTATAAGCAGTTTATTCATCTCAAAAAGCGGGAGCAGTATGGAAACGAGAACAAAAGCAATGATCGCTCCTATAAACAATATAATAACAGGTTCAATCATTGCTGTAAATGCTGTTATCCTCTGGTTTATATTTGCTTCATAATACTCAGATACAGTGGTAAGCATTTCCTCAATGTTCCCGCTACTTTCACCAACTGAAACCATATCTGCCACATAGGTTGGAAAAACGGCGGTACTTCTCATGGCAGCCGATAAGTCCGCTCCACCCTCAACCATTTCAGCCATTTTTATAACAGCTTCTGATACGATTTTGTTTTTCATTGCTCCACTGACCACGATGATTGACTGGAGCATGGGTATCCCGCTCTTGAGCAAAGTGCCTATGATCCGTGCAAATCTGCTGACTGAGACCATGAGATAGAGACTTCCAAATACCGGGGCTTTCAACAGGAAATCATCCCATGCCCTCATGACTTTTGTGTTTCTCTTTCCCCACCATATGAAGGCATATAGCGCTATCGCTGCCAAAAATAATACATAGTAATGGTTATTAATAAAACCTGTTACACCGATGAGCAATTTTGTCGGTAGGGGAAGGGTTTGGTTCATACGTTCAAAAATCTTTATAACCATGGGTACTACATATCCTATGAGGAACAAAAGGACACCAATACCGACAACGACCATGATGGCAGGATAAACGAGGGCTGCCTTTATTTTGCCTTTCAAAACGGAGCGGCTTTCGAGTAAGTTAGCCTGGTATGTGAGTATTGAATCAAGAGCGCCGCTTTTTTCTCCTGCCCGAACCGAATAAACGAAAAGCTCATCAAATATGCCGGGGTATGCCTTCATGGCATCGGAGAGGGGTGTGCCACCTCTCACCTGATCCCTTAAATAGCCTACGATTTCTTTTTCTTTTTCCGCCTCTAACTGGTTTGAAATGATTGTTAATGCCTGGAATAGGGGCACGCCACCTTTTAATAGAGAAGAAAGCTGCCGCGCCAACTGGATGGGGAGCCTCTGTTTAATACCGAAGGCAAAGTGCGAATGTCTTCTGAACGATTTTTCTGCCAGCTCTCCAATTGATATGGTGTAGAGCCCCCGGCTTCTTATCTCGCTCTTTGCGGTGAGCGTTGCATCAGCCTCAATGAAGCCGTTTACTGTTCGACCTGTGCTGTCTAAAGCGCTATACTTAAATCTCATGATAATTCCGTGAATAGTAAATAGTGAATAGTGAATAGTGAATAGATAGAACCGTACATTAATCCGCAATCCGCAATTAAATTTATTCTATGGTTACCCGTACCACTTCAGATAATGTAGTAATACCATCAAAAACCTTGTTCATGCCATCTTCCCTTAAGGTAACCATGCCGTCCTTCACCACTTCAGCTTTAATTTCCTCGGATGACCTTTTCTCCTGCACCATCTGCCTTACCTTAGTATTCAAGGTCAGAAGTTCAAAAATGCCTAACCTTCCCATATATCCGGTGTGAATACAATTGTCGCAACCCGTCCCTTTATAGAGGATTTTTTCTCCATTCCCCATATATTCTTTCAACAATCCATATTCAAAGTCTGTCGGCGTATACACAGTCTTGCAATTGGGGCATATCCTTCGCACAAGCCGCTGAGCGAGAATCGCTGTTATGGATGATGTAAGCAAGTATGGTTCGATACCCATATCAATGAGTCTTGTCAGGGCGCTTGCAGAGTCATTCGTGTGGAGGGTTGAGAAGACAAGGTGTCCTGTGAGTGCAGCCTGAATGGCGATTCGAGCAGTTTCCTCATCCCGTATCTCGCCAACCATAATCACGTCAGGGTCCTGCCGCAAGAAAGACCTCAGCGCACGTGCAAAATTGAGATCTATCTTGGGGTTCACCTGGAGTTGCCCGATGCCCGGGAGGATGTATTCTACAGGGTCTTCCACAGTGAGAATATTTTTTTCCGGTGTGTTAATCAACTGCAAGACAGTATAAAGGGTTGTTGTCTTTCCACTTCCGGTGGGACCGGTAACAAGAAAGACCCCCTGAGGTCTTGTGACTAACGATACCATTATTTTTTCAAGCTCAGATGACATGCCCACATCATCAAGCCCTATTGCCGCCGAAGTTTTATCAAGAAGCCTCATTGTAACCTGCTCACCATATGCAGAGGGGATAATGGAAACCCTGACATCTATATCCCTATCATTCACCCTTATCTTGATTCTTCCATCCTGAGGGAGCCTCTTTTCAGCCACATCGAGTCCTGCCATAACCTTGACCCTCGATACTATCGCATTCTGCGCCCTTTTTGGAGGCTTGTACATATTGTATAATAGCCCGTCTATTCTAAACCTTACCCTTAGTTCCTTCTCAAGGGGCTGGAGGTGAATATCGCTTGCCCTGTCCTTAACAGCGATAGAGAACAGCAGATTGACGAGTTTTATAATAGGCGGTTCGTTTGCCGCATAATCGGAAAGGTCATGACCATTCGGGATTTCCTGGGCAATGTCAGAGAGGGCGCTTTCACCAAGGTCCTCAACAACCCCTATCACAACCTCCCTTCCTTGATCCTCTTTGAATGCATTGAGATAGTTGACGAAATCATCCCTCGAAACGTTTTTCCGCTCAACCGGCATGTTCGCATATATGCTTAATATATCGGTTTTACCGCTGTTTTCACCCTCCGGCAGGGCCACAACGAGAGACACGGGGTGTTTCCTGCAGCCCAGAGGGACGATATTGTTCTTCTGAAAAAAGGTATAGTGTATTCTGGCGATATTGTTTGGAATAGGACTCAGTTCATCGAGTCGGGAGATTAGTGATTCCAATGTTTAAGCCTCTTCCTGTTGTTCTCAACGGTTTTTCTGTTCATCATCCTTCTTTTTTATGTCTGTTTCCCTCTTGAGAACCTTATCCTGCGCATCTTTCTGTGTTTTAGTAATGTCTTCTATCTGCTGGGAATTGTAGATTATCCTCGGTGTAATGAATATAAGCAGGTTTTTCTTATCATACAGCTTACTCTTGTTCCCAAAGAGATAACCCAGAATGGGGATAGAGTTGAGGAAGGGAATCCCCGACGAATGCGCTTCTGAGTCATCCTCGATGAGCCCGCTTATCACTATCGTCTGGGAATCTCTCACACCCACCGTTGTTTTTGTAGAGCGCTTCAAGGTTGTTGGCGCCGGAATCGATGTTGTTGAACCTGTCTGCACCATGTCCTGGGTAACCTTCGTAACCTCCTGCTGGATATTGAGATAGACGAAACCATCTTTATTGATCGAAGGCTTCACCTTCAATGTAATACCTACATCTCTGTAATCATAGGAGTTGATCGGAAGCCCTGCTGTGTCTACACGGGTACTTGTTGTATATGGCCTGTTCTCGCCCACCTTTATCTCGGCTTCTTCGTTGTTCATGGTAAGTATCTGTGGAGTTGAGAGTATGTTGACATTGTCTGCTGTGCTTATTGCTCTAATGAACGCACCTACGGATGGGTATCTTTTCCCTCCCCATGTGATATTACTTCCGAAAATCGCAACATTAAATCCAGTTTTTAGTGCCGGAAGGGTTGGAGATGTCGCTGTTGCAGCACCTATTATGGCAGATTCGAGACCAAGTAAACTTCCATCGCTCTGTACAAACCCACCAGTAACCCCGCCTTCTCTTGCATTGGTTAGCCATTCTACACCGAGCTCCTGTCCTTTTTTCGTGCTTACCTCGATGATTGCAGCCTCTACGAGTACCTGTGGTCTTAGCGTATCTATCTCACCTATGATTCTCTCTATTTCCTTCATATCCTCAAGAGGGGCGCTGATAAGCAGTGAATTTGTTGTGGGGTAGGAGGTGATAAAAATCTTCTCCTTGGGTGTTTGAGCCTTTTTGCCCTCTAACATAAG
>CAIJOT010000078.1 GCA_903822335.1 uncultured delta proteobacterium | reverse complement strand
GTGCATCGGGTTCTTGCCTCCTTTGTAAGTTTTTTGTTCGCAAACTTAATCTTACCAAAGTTGGCTTAAATCCGATGTGTTTTTTTAACACTCTATACAGGGTAAGCTATTTCAACTTAAACACGAAAGAACCCTTTTTTTCCTCGTAAAATATATTTACCTCTTGTGAATAATAGGTTAAATAAAACAGCGTTATGAAACAAATTCGAAATTTCAGCATCATCGCCCATATTGACCATGGAAAATCTACGCTCGCCGACCGTCTTATTCAGTATGCGCATCTTGTAGACGACCGGCAGTTCAGGGACCAGATACTCGATACGATGGATATAGAACGTGAAAGAGGTATTACCATCAAGAGCCAGACAGTCAACCTGCCTTATACAAGTAAAGACGGAAATGAATTTGAACTGAATCTCATTGATACCCCGGGGCATGTGGATTTCTCCTATGAGGTATCCCGTGCACTGGCCTCCTGTGAAGGGGTCTTGCTCCTTGTTGACGCATCGCAGGGTGTGGAAGCGCAGACGTTAGCAAACCTCTATGCCGCCATGGAAAACAACCTTGTTATCATCCCCGTCATCAACAAGATTGACCTTCCCTCAGCCGACATTGACCGGGTTAAGGATGAAATAGAGCATGAGCTTGGCCTTGACGCAGAGTCGGCATTGCTCTGCTCGGCAAAAGAAGGGACAGGTATAGAGGATATTTTTGAAGCAATAGTTGAACGGATACCACCACCGTCTGGGAATACAGAAAACCCATTGACTGCACTCATATTCGATGCACAGTACGATTCCTTCCGGGGCACCATTGTGAGCTGCCGCGTCTTTGACGGCGTTGTCCATCCTGGAGACACCATCAGACTCATGGCTATGGGCTCAACACACAAGGTCGAAGAGGTAGGCATTTTCCGGTTAAAGATGGAACCGGAAAAAGAGCTCTCTGCTGGCGAAGTGGGCTACATTATTGCCAGTATAAAAACGGTAAGTGATACAAGAATCGGTGACACCATTACCCTCGATACAAATCCCGCTGCCAGGCTTCTTCCCGGGTTTAAAGAGGTAAAACCGGTAGTTTTCTCATCGATCTATCCTATCGCTTCCGACGATTACCATTCGCTCGCGGACGCCCTCGAAAAGTACAAGCTGAATGACGCTGCCCTTGTCTATCAGAAGGATTCTTCAGCGGCCCTGGGTCATGGCTTCCGTTGCGGGTTCCTGGGGCTTCTCCACCTTGAGATTGTCCAGGAACGGTTAGAACGGGAGTTTGACCAGTCCATTATCATGACATCCCCCAGTGTTCAATATCGCTTTTTGCTCTCCGATGGAAGTACGGTTATTATAGACAACCCTACATATTATCCCGATCCCACCGAAATAGAAAAAAGTTATGAGCCTTACATAAGGGCAAGCATAATGATACCCGAACGGTATGTGGGGCTTGTAATAAAGCTCTGCATGGATCGAAGGGGCGTTAATTCACACCTCAATTACCCTACGGCAGGAAGGGTTGAAATCGCCTTTGATATGCCCCTTGCAGAGGTAATCTTCGACTTTTACGACAAGCTGAAAAGTATCACACAGGGATACGGTTCCTTTGATTATGAGATTATTGATTATAGGGAAAGCGACCTGTCAAAGCTCGATATTCTTGTCAATGGCGAGAAAGTAGATGCCCTGTCAACGATCGTACACCGTGACCGCGCACGGGAACGGGCAGTGAATGCATGCGAAAAACTGAGGGACGAAATACCAAGGCAGCAGTTTAAAATAGCCATTCAGGGTGCCATCGGTGGAAAAATTATATCCCGCTCAACAATCACGCCCTTCCGTAAGGATGTGACCGCCAAGTGCTATGGCGGGGACATTTCGAGAAAAAGGAAACTCCTGGAAAAACAGAAGAAAGGGAAGAAACGGATGAAGATAGTGGGCTCGGTGGAAATCCCCCAGAGCGCATTCATGGCAGTATTGAAAACAGATAATGAGTAGTAACCCCGGACTCTATGTTCACGTTCCCTTCTGCAAGACAAAATGCCCCTATTGTGATTTCTACTCCATAACAGATCTGTCTTTGATGGATGCATGGCTCAAGGCCCTGAAGCATGAGGCGGCCATATACAGGGACGAATTCAGCGCCTTTGATTCCCTCTATCTCGGAGGCGGGACACCATCCCTTCTCAGTTATCAACAGATGGAAACCCTTAAGGATATCCTCCGGACGCACTTCGATTTTACGCCTGATGTTGAAATTACTATCGAGGTAAACCCGGACGACATGACAAGGGAGAAGTTGAAGTTTCTGGAATCCATGGGCGTGAACCGGATAAGCATAGGGGTACAGTCTTTCAATGATGAGGTGCTTACCTTTTTAAAACGGAGGCATACCGCTTCTGTTGCGGAAAAGGCAATTGACCTTATCAGATTATGCGGTTTTTCGAACTTTGGAATTGATCTCATGTACGGAATACCGGGACAGACAGAAGATTGCTGGCTTGAAACGCTCAGGTGTGCATTAGCTTTTCAACCGGCTCACCTCTCCTGCTATCAGTTCACCCTGGAGGAGAGAACCCCATACGGACGGTTGAAGGCTGAAGGAAAACTCCATCCTGCAGGCGAATGCGAAGAAAAGAGATTTTTTCTGTCAACATCAGACTTTTTGAAATCAAAGGGGTTTATCCATTATGAGGTATCCAATTTCGCTAAAACCCAAAAGCGAGAATCCCGGCATAACAAAAAATATTGGCAGCATATACCGTACCTAGGGCTCGGCCCTGCAGCGCATTCTTTCAAAAATGGCATGCGCTGGTGGAACCACAGATCTGTGGAAAGATATTGTCAGGCACTCACAGCGGGAGAAAAACCTGTTGAAGCCTCAGAGACCCTCTCACCCGAACAACTGAGACTGGAACGTCTCTTTCTCGGTTTCAGGACTAAGGGGGGTGTTCCTCTCGATGATGTATCGGGCAACCCCAAATATGACAGCACCCTCTCACGCCTGAAACAGTCCCGTCACGTGACAGTCCGTAAAAACAGAATCATCCCCACCCAAAAGGGTTATCTTATAGCAGACCGCCTGCCATTGATGTTTTTTGACTGATGTAAGCCTTGACGTCCTTTGGGGGTCGGGTCGTTAAGCCGGAAGAGCTTTTGTGTAAATCCGGTACAAGGTGAAAGGATAGTAGGTGAACGAAAGAAACAACGTTCTGGCACATAAGGAAGTATGGAATTTTAAATATATAAACAAAAAGTTGCAAGTTCTTGAGAGGGTGTGATAATTTTTACAATACACGCCTATGATAAAAGAATGGGAGCTTATTGATTCAAGGATTGACAGGGATTATAAAGTATTCAAAATACAGGTGCATCAGGCGCTTTCTCCAAGAACAAACAGGATAGCTGAATTTTACACAATAGATACAAAGGATTGGGTAAATATCATTCCTCTTACCGAGCATGGAGAGGTGGTAATGATAAAACAGTACAGGCACGGTTCACGAGAGATAACCCTTGAGATACCAGGCGGTCTTGTAGATGATGAAAGTCCGGAGAACGCAGCTTTAAGGGAACTCATGGAAGAGACAGGCTATACAGGGGAACATGTGATGCATCTGGGATCCACAAATCCAAATCCTGCAATATTCAACAACCTCTGTCATACCTACCTCGTTCATAATGTGAGAAAGGTTGGGCAAAAAAACCTTGATCCTAATGAGGACATAGAAGTAGTGCTCGTGCCAATATCGGAGATTCCATCACTCATAGAAAAGGGTATGATTACCCACGCATTGGTGGTGATCGCCTTTCATTTCTATTTCTCAAAAAATCACACCTATACAACAGTATGAACACAAAGGGTATCCCGGTCATCTCCATTGTTGGAAGGTCAAAGACTGGAAAAACAACGTTCATAGAACGATTGATACCCCTGCTCAAAAAGAAGGGACTAAAGGTAGCTACCATTAAGCACCTCCACCATGATTTTGAGTTTGACAGACCAGGCAAGGATACGTACAGACATAAACAGGCAGGTGCGAAGATTACTGTAATATCCTCCCCTGAGAAGATAGCCCTCATAGAGGATGTTGAGAAGGAGCTCTCATTGGAACAAATACAATCGAGATATATAAGTGGTGTGGATATCCTCATTACCGAAGGGTACAAAAAAGAAAGCATGCCAAAGATAGAAATCTACCAGAGAAAGGAAGGGGACAAACCGGTATGCATCAACGATAAAAACCTTATCGCAATCGTAACGGATGAACAGATAGACTTATCCGTCCCGACATTTTTAAGGGACGATGTCGAAGGTGTAGCAGGGTTTATAGTGTCGAATTTTATTGATAGAAAAGTCTCTTGAGCTTTTTCACGAGGGCAATATTTTCAAGGTGTCCTGTCTGTTTTGCCATAATTTTACCAATCACAGGCCTGTTGAGGAGGTATATATCCCCGATCAGGTCAAGAATTTTATGCCTCACAAACTCATCCTCGAATCTGAGTTGTGTATTGATTACCCCCTCATCATTCAGTAGGATCACGTTGTTTATCCGCCCACCTGAGGCAAGACCCATCTTTGCGAGCCTCTCAAAATCCTTGATAAACCCGAATGTCCTCGCAGGCGCTATATCCTTTACAAAATCGTCTTTACTCCCCCTGAAATGGTATCTTTGAATGCCAATCGGTTTCTGATGTTCTAAAAGGTAATCGATTTCAAATATTTCAGAAGGCTCTATATACAGGTACTGGCTATCTTTCAGATTCGAAAGCTTCACAGTTGTATTAACCCGTAAGGGTTCCACCCCCTCCTTCTGCTCAACGATACCTGCTTCTTCTATCTTTTTGCATATCTCTATGGCAGAACCGTCAAATATCGGTATCTCTTCGCTTACTTTTATAAGGAGGTTCGTAATGCCATACATATGACATGTAGCAAGCAGATGCTCAATGGTCCTTACAATACAGTTTTTCCCCTTCACAGACGAAGCGTATCCCACAGAAAATACATAGTCAATATACGCAGGTATACGCTCACCATCCGGTATATGTTCAAAGATTATGCCTGTGCCTACAGGCATTGGTAAGAGTATCATGCCTGTTTTTACCCCCGAATGGAGACCAACACCATAGACAACGATACTTTTCCCTATTGTTTTCTGTTTAAAAATGTCGAGCCCTTTTGAAATGCCTATTGAAAAATCCTCTGTCTTTACCTTGAGCTGGCTTTCCCCACCCAGACTTCTGAAGATCACCTCCAGTACCTTGTCTATGGAAAGGGGTTTTTCGAGAAAGTCATAGGCGCCAACCTTTACGGCTTCTACTGCTGTGGAGATTGTCCCGTGACCCGATATGACTATCACAACAGCATTCTTATCCTTTTTCTTGATCTTTTTCAGTACCTGTAGCCCATCCATTCCTGGCATCCAGACATCAAGGATCACGATCTCTGGTTTTTCTCTCTCAAAGATGGAAAGTCCTTCCTGACCATCAGTCGCCTTGAGCACGTGGAAACCCTCGTCTTGTAAAATAGAAGAGAGACTCTCCAGTATATCTTTTTCATCATCTATAATAAGTACCTTGTTCATGGGGGGTATTTTACTTCAAACAGCAGGAATTTACAATCATATCTTAAGAAAACAACAGTATAAGAAATTTGCTTATTTTGTAAAATAATGTTTTATGCTATAATAGCTTTATAAATCATATTAAGGCAGGGAGGTCAGCAAAACTTTATTGGAAGAAAAAACTGAAGAAGGGTTTTTAAAGCTCTCTTTTGATGATATCAATGTAGCACGTAATCTGTTCGGCCCGCGAGACGAAAATATAAAGTATCTCAAAAAATACTTCAATATCAAGGCGAGTATCAGGGGAAATCACCTCACGATCATCGGTAACAAAAAAGATATTGAGAGCACGAATAAAGTTATAAATGAGCTCCATGGCGTTGTGAAAAAAGGATTTGTGATAAACCCTTCCGATATAGACCACGCTGTAAGGTATATTGCCCATACACACAACACCATTGATGAGCTATATAAAGACCAGATATACATATTCCCTTCAAAAAAGGTGATAACCCCCAAATCAAAAAACCAGAAGGCCTATATAGAAGCTATAAAAAAACATGACATGGTGATAGGAATAGGTCCTGCGGGTACCGGTAAAACATACCTCGCCATGGCAATGGCCCTTTCGTCTTTCTATAAAAAAGAGGTTTCGAGGATAATCTTAACGAGACCTGCAGTCGAGGCAGGAGAAAAACTTGGGTATCTGCCTGGAACAATGTATGAAAAGGTAAACCCTTACCTCAGGCCGCTTTATGATGCATTGTATGATATGGTTGATATGGATAGGGCTTCCCGGCTTGTTGAGAAAGGGATAATCGAGATAGCACCGCTCGCATTCATGCGTGGAAGGACATTGAACGATGCCTTCGTGATACTCGACGAAGCCCAGAATACAGCATCGGAGCAGATGAAGATGTTCCTCACAAGGCTCGGATTCTCTTCGAGGACGGTTATTACCGGCGATATTACACAGATTGACCTCCCTGATAAGAAGACAAGTGGTCTTGTGGAAGTTCAGGGTATTTTAAAGGGCATAAAAGGCATCAAATTCGTCTATTTTTCAGAAAAAGACGTGGTCAGGCACCGCCTTGTTCAAAAAATTATAAAAGCCTACGAAGCAAAAAGGTTAGAGTTGGAGAATAAAAAACATGCAGAACGGTAAGGATAAACCCCCCTCGTATTTGAACTATAGAAAACTCCTCATCTTTCTCTTCTTTTCCATTATTCTGACATCCATCATAAGCATAAAGAATCCTCATTGGTTTACCGAATACCAGTATGGCGATATAGCGAGGGAAAACATCAAAGCTCATGCCAATTTATATATACCAGACAACGATATTACCGTGAAAAAAGGGGAGATCATCGTAAGGGAAGGCGAGAGAATCAACGAAGATCACTTACAAAAGCTCTCTGCATTCAAGGCCTTAGAGAGAAAGGAAGCTCCAACCGTTAAAAGGTTTCTCTCCCTCTTTATTCTGCTTTTTCTATTGATAACAATCCTCTATGAGTATGCAGAGAGGAACATAAAAAAATTCAACCTTGCAGAAAAAGACCTCATATTCTGCTCTTTACTGACAGTATTCACCACAATATTAGTCAAAGGCTCTGTACTCGTCTTCGAGTATTTTGCTCAAAGCTATGCCTCTAACCTGTTTTATGCAGTGCCAATATTCCTGTTCGGGATCATACTGAGGATAGTTCTATTTTCTGAAATAGCTATCGTGTTCTCCATTGTCTTTGCCATAGTGATAGGCTTAAATTTCGAAAACAGCATGCCACTATTGCTTTATACGTTTCTCGGCAGTGTACTCGCTTCTTACTTTTCGGGAAAATGTGAAAACAGGAATACCATACTGAAAGCAGGTTTATACACTGCTTTTGTCATGAGTTTTTTCATGCTGCTTTTTAATGCCTTTCTTGGAAATTCCTTTGCTAATGTTCCGATAAAGATAGCCTTCATTTTGCTTAACGGCATAGGTAGTAGCTTCATTGCCCTTGGACTTCTGCCTGTTATTGAGCATGTTTTTGATTACACCACAGATATAAAATTACTGGAACTCGCAAATCTTGAACATCCCCTGCTTGAAGATATGATGGTGAACGCACCAGGCACATACCACCATAGCATTATTGTTGGGAACCTTTCAAAGGCTGCTGCTGAGAATATCGGTGCACACCCCCTTCTTACAAGGGTATCTGCATACTACCATGATATAGGAAAGCTGAAAATGCCCCATTATTTTATTGAAAACAGGGTAGACATCAAGGATGTTCATAAAGCATTATCACCAAATATGAGTGCCCTTATTATCCTTTCCCACATTAAGGAAGGGGTTGAGTTGGCTCATCAGTACAGGCTCGGAAGAAAGATAACAGAGATTATACAACAACACCATGGAACAAGCATTGTAAGTTATTTTTATAATAGGGCGAAAGAACTGGAAGACCCAAAACTACACATAACAGAGGAAAAGGATTTCAGGTACACTGGACCCAAACCACAGACAAAGGAAGCAGGCATTATTATGCTCGCTGACGCAGTAGAAGCAGCTTCCAGAATGTTAGAAGACCCTACACCGAAAAGGATAGAAAACCACGTTCAAAATATTATAGAAAATATATTCCTTGACGGCCAGCTTGATGATTGCGAGCTCACGCTGAAGGACCTCCATGCCATTCAGAGAAGTTTTATTGCAATATTCATAGGTATATTCCACCAGAGGATAGAATATCCTGAAAGGATACCCAATGGCAGTACTGATAAAAAATTCCCAAATATTGTTGAAAATGGAAAGAAGCCTATTACGAAGGATCACAGAAGAATTGCTGATATCTTTAAAGTTACAGGATAGAGACTTAAGCATACTCTTCGTTGATAATAAAAAGATAAGGGCATTGAACAAAAAATTCTTTGGTAAGGATAGCCCGACGAATGTTATATCCTTTTCCTACATGGATGGTTTGTCTTGTGAAATCTTCGGGGATATTATAATTTCTCTGGAAAAGGCAAAGAAGGAGGCAGAGAACTCATCCGTTCCCTTTTACGAAAGGGTATTTGCCCTTATCATACACGGTTTACTCCATATATCAGGGTTTGACCATGAAATAGGCAAAAGGGAAGCGAAAAAGATGAGATATAGGGAAAAGAAACTGCTGGGCTATGTAACCGCTCATGAATTATATAAAAAACTTGTCCTTTAAGAAAAGGAGACAGGAGACAGGAGACAGGAGTCAGAATAATTCCGCAATCCGCAATCCGCAATCCGCAATAAGAAAATACTTCTTTCCCCTTGGCTTTGCCTCTTCATGGAACACGCAACACGCAACACGCAACGCAGATTTCGGCCTTCCTATCCTTTCCGGCATCCTCCTTATTCTCATCCAGCCGCCAGTATCTCTCTTCCCTCTCGCATTTGTTTCCCTCATACCGCTTTTTTATTCTTTAAAGAAGGACAACCTTCGTTATTCCTTCATATCAGGCTTTATTGCCGGGATTGTCTCGTATCTCGGCCTCGTATACTGGGTTGTGATAGCCATGAACAGGTACGGAGGTATAAATATTTACCTGAGTTTTTTGATTCTTCTTCTCTTCGTCTTATACCTGTCCCTATATACAGGGTGTTTTGCCCTCTCTGTTTCTTATCTTGAAGAAAGGCTTTCCATTCCCTTCTTTCTATCAGCTCCCATAATATGGGTATTATTGGAATACCTGAGAGGCATTGCCCTTTCCGGTTTTCCCTGGAGCCTCCTTGCCCATTCCCAGCATAACTTCTTATCCTTCATTCAGATAACCTCCATAACAGGAACGTATTTTATTTCCTATCTGATAGTTGCAGCAAACTGCATCATCTATTCCATCCTTAGAAGAAAATCTGTTTCGATAGTCTATATCGTCATAATATCCATATGCTTTATTGCTTCCCTTATCTATGGCTACAGAATACTGGGTAAACAAGACAAAGGAACATTAACTGTTGCTATTGTGCAGGGGAACATCAGACAGGATGTCAAATGGGATGATGCGTTCAAGATAAAGACTATCAGAACATACTACAATAAAACCATTGAGGCAGGGGAAAATATACACCTTGTCGTATGGCCTGAAACTGCAATGCCTTTTATATTCGAACAGGAGATACAACTCAATAGATTTATAAAGGCTTTACCCACGCTGTCCAATACCTATCTTCTCTTTGGAACAGTTTCAAAAGATAAGCAGGGAAAACACCATAACTCTGCGTATATTTTAGGAAAGAACGATGAACTGGTTGGTACTTATAGCAAGGTACACCTCGTTCCTTTTGGCGAATACACACCTCTGGCATCGTATTTCCCGTTTCTTGAAAAAATCACTGCTTCAGGCGGTGATTTTTCACCAGGTGAACCGCACAAACCGATAGAGACAGGAATCGGCAGTATTGGGATACTGATATGTTACGAAGGGACATTCCCTTACATCACTAACGAAACCGTGAGGAAAGGTGCACAGGTGCTTGTCAATATCACAAATGACGCATGGTATGACAGGACATCAGCTCCATACCAACATTTTGCCTTTTATATATTCAGGGCAATAGAAACAGACAGGTATGTTTTACGATCAGCAAACACAGGGATAAGTGCCATCATAGACCCTCAGGGACGCATTAAGTTAAAGACACCGATATTCACAGAAGGGATATTAAAAGGTAGATTTTCTATGAAAAACACAAAAACATTTTATGTGAAATATGGCGACTATTTCATCCTTTTGGTATTCATGTTCCTTATAATAATCGTCACACTAAGATTCTACAATATTCCTCTATGCAGTAAGGGTTGATGGCATAATAAACGACTACCACCCCCGTGGTTGTCATTTATGGTTAAGAAGGATAGAATTGAGAACAAAACAGTACATGCGAGGCATGAAGATGATAACGAAAAAAAACTGTTCAGGTTACGACAGACGGTCAATACAATGTTCTTCTCTTATCACCTTTCACGCCGGGCAATAGCAAGGGAACTGGATGTGAGCAGGACCTTCGTCATACGATCACCCCATCTGAAGAAAAACCTTTACGTACAGGAGGTAGAACACGAAACGGTTGATGTATACCGGCAAGGAAGAGTTGCCTTAAAGAAGAAGGGATATACTATCAAGGCAATCGTCCTTGATGGCAGACCGGGAGTACGACAGATCTTTAGCGATATACCCGTCCAGATGTGCCATTTTCATCAGAAGCAGATTATTACCCGCTATCTGACAAACAACCCTAAGTTGGAGGCTGGTATTGAGCTGAAAAAGCTTACCAAAACTCTCTGCGAAACCAATGAAGATGATTTTGTCAGCGCCATTCATTCCTGGTACAACACATGGTCATTATTTCTCAAAGAAAGAACAATATACCAGGTAACGGGAAGAAGACATTTATATCCCACGGCGATGAAATCAGCCCATTCTGTTTAGGGAAGATGCTTAATTCACGTTTTATCTATGGTGTAATGGATCTTTTCGGCCCTTACTTTACATGGAAAATAGCTATGGTGGTCAGTATCTTTTTGTCAAAGAAAAAGAAGCCATACAATGAAAAAGCAATGTTAGCTTTTAGAGAATACGCCCAGAGAAAGTTTGGTGAAGGTTACGATGTGGTCATATTAGCCCATTCCCATATATCTGATAAAATTGAGTATGATGCTGGCGGCAAGAATAAGGTTTATTTAAATACAGGG
>CAIJOT010000077.1 GCA_903822335.1 uncultured delta proteobacterium | reverse complement strand
TCTAACCCTATTAGGTGTAGACAAGAATGAAGTTTCCGGTAAAAAATGTCACGAGATTTCCCATTGTTCCCAGTACCTTACCCCTCATTGTCCACTCAGTCGTATGCAAGATGGGGAAGGCAAGTTCGAGCATGAGATAAATATCGAGCGTTATGATGGTACGAAAATACCGTGCATTTTAACGGTGACTGCATTTAAGGATTCTCATGGAGAACTTATCGGTATCATTGAAGATTTAAGGGATATCACCGAGCAAAAGCTTATGGAGGAGAAGTTACATACCTTATCCCTTATAGATGAACTCACAGGTCTTTATAACAGACGGGGCTTTCTCACCCTTACCGAGCAGCAAACAAAACTTGCCCAGAGAATAAAAAAAGGTCTTTTGCTCTTATTCATCGATTTAGACCGTATGAAATGGATAAATGATAACCTGGGTCATAATGAAGGGGATAGAGCACTAAAAGGAATTGCTGCAGTTCTCAAAAATACCTTCCGTCCATCAGACGTTGTTGCACGCATTGGCGGGGACGAATTTGCAATTACTGCAATAGAGGCTCAAAAAGAGAGCGTTGAAGTAATTGTCGACAGACTGCAAAAAAACCTCGAACTGCAAAACATAAAAGAACATAGAGGCTATACCATTACAATAAGTATCGGCAGTGTATACTTTGACCCTGAACACCCATCATCCATTGATGAACTACTCAGCAAAGCAGATGCTGCCATGTATGAAAATAAGCGCGGCAAACAGAGACGTTAATTGTTTTTATGTAAAAAAGTGCATTTTATGCGATAATAACATACAGATAATGCAAAGAAGTTTACTGGAACAAGGAGGATGTTATGGGGCTTCGTCTCGGTGAGTTACTTGTCAGGATGTCACGGATAACCAATGAACAACTCAAGGAGGCTTTATCGCTTCAAAAACAGGAAGGGGGAAGAATTGGTGAAGCACTCGTAAAGATGGGATCAGTTTCAGAACAAGAAATCCTTGACGCTCTATCGCAACAATTCGGCATACCGCTTCTCGATCTTGAACGTGCAGACATAGATGAAACCACCATTCAGTTAATCCCTATCAATACGATTCGCAGATTCAACATTATGCCAATAAGGAAGACAAACAATACCCTCTTAATTGCAATATCTGACCCCACTAAAATTTTTGAATTAAAAGATATTACGTTATTGACTGGTTGCGACATTAAACCCTATCTCGCCTCTGAATCATTTATTAACAAAGCGATTGAGAAGTACTATGAATCAGAACATGAGCTGGAATTAAAAGAATTCATTGAAGGCTTATCGACCTCGGAGGTTTCTTCCCTTGAGGTCCTTGAAGATGAGGAAAAATATGACATAGCCAAATTGGAATCCGATTCAAAACAACCACCAGTGGTGAAAATTGTGAATCAGATGTTCGCCGAGGCGATTAAAACAGGGTCAAGCGATATCCATGTCGAGCCATACGAAGACAGGGTAAGGGTCCGTTTCCGTATCGATGGTATACTTTATGAGGTCATTCGATTACCTCTTAAATACAAAGATGGTGTAATCTCCCGAATCAAAATATTGGCAAAAATGGATATCTCTGAAAAGCGCCTCCCTCAGGATGGCAGAATAAAGATACAGATGCAGTTAGAAGGACGATTGAAAAATCTGGATATTCGTGTTTCTACCACCATCACCCTCTTTGGAGAGAAGGTCGTCATGCGTCTTTTAGATAGGGAAGGTTTGATGGTGGACCTTGCAAGGCTGGGTTTCGAGCCCAAAAGCCACGAAATGTTTGAGGAAGCAATTTTCAGACCATGGGGTATGGTGCTTGTCACTGGTCCTACAGGCTCGGGGAAAACAAATACACTCTATAGTGCCATTTCTCGCATTAATTCACCGGAAGTCAATATTATGACCGTCGAAGACCCTGTAGAGTTTAACCTCCGTGGTATTAATCAGGTTCAGGTACATGAAGACATTGGGCGAACCTTTGCCTCTGTGTTACGCTCCTTCCTGCGTCAGGACCCAAATATCATCCTCGTGGGAGAGATTCGTGACAATGAAACAGCAGACATTGCGGTAAAGGCTTCTCTCACAGGACACCTCGTGTTATCTACCTTACATACCAACGACGCTCCTTCAGCCGTTACCCGTTTGATTGATATGGGTATAGATGCTTACCTTGTAGCTACATCAGTCATCCTGCTCTGTGCTCAGCGTCTTGTGCGTCGCATCTGTCAAAATTGCAAAGAAGAAATAAAGATCGCACCAGAGGCTTTGGTGAATATCGGGTTTACTAAAGAGGAATCCGATACAGTAAATATCTATAAGGGAAAAGGTTGTAACAGGTGTAAGAATACAGGGTATAAAGGCCGTGTTGGCCTCTATGAGGTAATGCCTATCACAAATACCTTGAGGAGCCTCATCTTCAATGGCGCAAGTGCTGCAGAACTGAGAAACATAGCTATGCAGGAAGGTATGATTTCCTTGAGGCAAAGTGGTTTAATTAAGATAAAAAACGGGATAACCACAATCGAAGAAGTGGTCCGTGAAACATTTTAATAAAATCAGCAGATGTGAGAAGTTTTAAAACAGAATGTTACTGGTTCCGTGTTACGGGTTAAAGATTTACACTCGAAACTTGTAACCCGAAACGTATTATCGCTGTTCAGTGATTCGCTAACTCTTCATTGAGTATATCTGTAATAAACATGTGGCCAGGGGCATGAGTGATGCAGAGGTCGGGTCTCACTTCCATTACAACAGCCTGAGGGGTAACACCACAGGCCCAGAATACAGGGACTTCCCCTTTTCGAACTGTTACAGGGTCTCCAAAGTCAGGTTTATTGAGGTCTTCAATACCAATCTCTAAAGGATTGCCAATATGGACAGGGCCACCGTGCACTGAAGCATAACGGGAGGTAATCTGGACTGCCCTCACAACCTTGTCTGGAGGGAGAGGTCGCATAGTCACCACCATGCACCCGTGAAACGCTCCAGCAGGGTTACATGGGATTGTGGTAACATACATTGGCACATTCTTATGCTCTTCAAGATGTCTGATGGGAATCCCCGCCTTTCGCAATGCTTCTTCAAAAGAGAAACTGCATCCAAGAAGGAAACTGACAAAATCATCCTTCCAGGACGCCTTTATATCTTTCTCAATAGCTTCCAATTCCCCTTTTCGGTAAATATTATAGCGCGGGATATCTGTCCGGATATCAGCACATAAAGCCAACGCTGTTGTCTCATATCTGCCTGGCTCCAGAACCTCGAGCAATGGACAGGGTTTTGGGTTCCTCTGGCAGAAGAGGAGAAAATCAAAGGCATATTTTTCAGGCAGAATAACGATATTAGCCTGGGCATAACCCATAGCCAGTCCTGCCGTCGGCTTATCCCACTTCCCTTGCCTAATGAGTGCCCTGATTTCTTTTGGTGTTCGTTGATTTATGTTTTTAATGAAAGACATACCAAACCCGTAACACGCAAACGTTTCACGATTACAGCCCTAAGAACGCTTTTTTAATCGATTCAGCATTAAGGAGTTCTTTCCCTGTTCCGTGCTGGATAGTTCTGCCTGTTTGAAGCACATACCCGCGGTCTGATAATTCGAGCGATTCAAAGACATTCTGTTCAACGAGGAGAATTGTTTTCCCGATATTCCTCAATTTTGCCACTGCTTCGAGCATCTCATCGACGAGCTTTGGCATGAGCCCTAAAGATGGTTCGTCAAGCATAAGGAGTTTCGGGTTTGACATCAATCCCCTTCCTATGGCGAGCATCTGCTGTTCACCGCCGCTTAACGTACCGCTGAGTTGAGAACGCCTTTCTTTGAGACGGGGAAAGAGGTTATACACAAACTCAAGGTTCTTTTTTGTCTCTTCAGTGCTATTCAGGATATACGCCCCGAGTTCAAGGTTTTCTTCTACTGTGAGAGGCCCGAATATTAGACGAGCTTCAGGGATATAGGTAATACCAAGCTGAACAATCGCAGGGGTTGAAAGCCTGTGAATGTCTCTCTTCTCAAATGTTATTGACCCCTTGGTAGGGTGGAGTGCGCCTGCAATGGTCTTGAGAAGGGTGCTTTTCCCTGCTCCGTTCGAACCCACCACTGCAACAAGCTCCCCCTGCTCAACCTCGAGGGATACATTATGGATTACAGGGATACCACTGTAACGAACTTCAATCTCAGTGACTTTTAGCATATTTTTCACCCAGGTACGCCTTAATCACATTTTCATTCTTCACAATTTCGCCTGGCAGGCCTTCTGCAATCTTCTCGCCACCGTCAAGGACTATCAACCGCTGCGAAACAGACATGACCATCTCCATGATATGTTCAATGAGAAAGAGGGTTATCTTCTTTTCTGTATTGAGTCTCCTCAAGAGCTCAACCACTTCTTCTGTCTCTTTATGGTTCAGGCCTGAGGCGACCTCGTCAAGCATGAGGAGTTCAGGTTTTGTTGCCAATGCTCTTGCCAGTCCTGCTTTTCTCTGAATGGCTATAGGGAGTTCGTTGATGTGGTATTCCTTCACCCCTTCAAGACCCAAAAAACTCAGTATTTCAGAGGCTTCTGCTCTTGCAATGTTACGTTTATCGGTTCTACAGAAAGCTCCAACCATTACATTTTCGAGAACTGTCATGCCCGTTGTTACCTTCATAATCTGGAAAGTCCTCCCAATACCCTCCCTGTTGGTCTCGAATGGTTTAAAACCCGTGATATCCTTTCCCTTGAAGGTCACTTTCCCTGAATCAGGTTTATGAAAGCCCACAATACAGTTAAAGAGAGTGGTCTTTCCCGCACCATTGGGACCGATCAGACCGATAATTTCCCCTTGTTCAATCTGGAAGGAAACATTATTGTTGGCCACAAGTCCACCAAATTCCTTAACAATATTGATAACTTCCAGATATATCATGCCTTACTTGCCCTTTCTTCGGAACTGCTCGATGATACCCCAGATACCTCTCGGTTGATAGGCAGAGACCGCCATAATGAGCATCGCATAGATCATAAAATCAACACCAATTAAGCCCTTATATCCACCAAGCCAGCTCCCGAGAAACCTGTCAAGGGGAACGAGAAAGGCCGCACCTATAATTGGTCCCCAGAGGGATGCAGCACCTCCAAGCATTGCCATGAGTGCTATTTTAATGGAAAGGTCTAAATCCATTACAGAATACGGGTCGATGTACAGGTTATAAACAGCCATGAATCCGCCTCCCACCGCAACGAAGGCAGAAGCAATAGTATACGCCTTAATCTTACACCACCGTGCATCAATACCAAGGCTTTCAGCAGCCTCTTCATCATCCTTGATCATCCTGAGCTGGTAGCCCAGTTTCGACTTGCGAAACCGGTTCATATAAAAAAGGGCAACATAAAAAAACACCATTATGAAGTAGTAGTAGTAGGTATCAGACTTAAACTGCATATAGAGAAAATCTGGATGTTCATGGATTGGGAGTTCTATCCCTTTTGCTGCTCCCACCAGTTTCCAGTTAATAAAGATGTCCTGCAAAACCAAGGAGGTACAGATGGTTGCGATAGCAAAATAATGGCCTTTGAGCCTGAAAAGAGGATACCCGATGATGAAGGAATACCCGATAGCAATCAAAACCCCGATTGGCATGGAAACCCAGAAGGGAATTTTCCACCACACCATCATCAGGGAGACTGTATATGCGCCTATCCCAACATACTGGGCTTTCCCCAGCTCAACCTGCCCACCATAACCGCCTATTGTATTCCATCCCATTCCAAAGAGTGAGAACAGGAGGAACTGTATCATCACAGCCTTTACAAACGACCCTGTCCCTATCCACGGGAAGGCGAGGAGAAAGATAGTGAAAAGGATAAGACCAATCCGTTCCGCTTTAGAAAAATCTCTGAAATCAAGGGCGTCTTTTATTGTTTCCATCCGAATAATCCCTGAGGTCTGACAACGACGATGATAAAGTATGCGAGATAAACCAAGGTAAATTTAAAATGGGGGCCAAGGAATTCCCAGCCAATTTGCTGACCGAAGACCGGGAATAGCATTTCAATAATACCTATGAGTATCCCGGCAAAGAATACCCCCTTGATACTCCCAAACCCTCCCATAGCGACACAGGCAAAGGCAATCATGACAAAAAGGAGGCCTACTGTTGGATACACATAGTAGAAGTTTGCCAGCAATCCACCAGCAATACCTACTGTCCCGCCACCGATCGCCCATGCGATTGCATTCATCTGGTCTGTCTGAATTCCCATATATGAAGCAGCCTCTTTATTAATCGAAGTTGCCCGGAGAGCCTTTCCAAGCTTTGTTTTATGGAGAAAATAGTATACGAAACCAAAAGATAAGAGGCTGAGGGCTGCTGCAGCAATCTTTGTCCAGTCGAAAATAAATGGCCCAAGGGAGAGACTCTTTCCGATAAGCACCCCTTTCTGGATAATCCGGTAATCAATTCCAAAAAGGAACTGGGCGAGATAACGGAGAAAAAGCATTAAACCAAAAGTACCAAAGAGTTGGGCTATTGCAGGCCCTCGAAGGAGGTATTTGATCAAACCGTAATAGGACGCCAGCCCGAGCAATATTCCTACAAGTGCAGCGACAGGAAGCGTAAAGAGCGGGTCAATATCGAGAAGGACACTTGTCCAGTAAGTGGTATACATGCCTATCATCAGAAACTCGCCATGAGCGAAATTGACAATATCCATCACACCAAAGATTACATTAAGCCCAAGGGCAACCAGGGCAAAAAGGAGCCCCATCAGAATCCCTTGAAGAAGTGCATCGAGTATCATCATGTACAATTATGTCCTTTAAATAAATGTTATGGGTTACGAGTGGCAAGTTTAACCTGGAACCCGCAACACGTAACCCTTAGTGTTTGTATCACTTCCACCCAGGGAACGGGTAGATCATATTTGCTGTGGCAAGGTCAAAGGGATAGATAATCTCAAGGTCTATCTTCCCTTCTTTGGTCTTCTGATACTGCCCGATTAAGCCTCTCCCGAGGATGTTCTGGCCTGTAGCATCAAATTTGACCCCTGCCCATGGCATGACCAGTTCGTTTGCCGGAATATTGATCTCATTACATGCCTTTTGAATCGCTTTCCGGTCTATGCTCCCGGCTTTATTTAAAACATAGGCCCATGCCTGAACACCAACAATGGACCGGGCTGTGGCGCCTGTTAGATCATCACCATATTTCTTTTTGTAGAGTGCATTCACCTGTCCTGCTACCTTCTTTACATTGGCAATTTTTGCTATAAAAACTGTCCTGGTCAGGACACCATTAGTGTCGGTACCGAGAGTCTTTGTAAAATCAGCCATCTCGAACCCTGCATCCTGCCCCCAGAAAAAACGGGGTGAAGCCTTCATGCTCTTGAGGGTTCTTATCATCAGAAGAGAGTCGGAGAGATAGGATGCGAAAAGCATTGCATCAGGTTTTGCAGTAGTAAGGGTCTTCGCTTCAGATGTAAGATCAGGAGAGTTAGCGGTGTAGAGTATTCCTTTGACGATATTGAAACCATACTCTTTCGCATATGCCTCAAGTGACTTCGCAACATTTGATCCCCATTCGGTATTTTCACAGGCATAGGCAAGATTTTTAATCTGGCTTTTTGGCACTGCTTTTACGCCCTTTACCTTACCCTCTGTTAACCCTTTGAGGAGTTCGAAGAGGTCTTTATTGAAATAATCATCATGCGGGGTTGTGCGCCAGAACCACTTGAGCCCCCTTTTTGTAAGCTCCGGTGAGGTGGAGGAATCATTTATCATAGGGATTCCATACCGTTCTGCCACAGCGCTTACGGTTTTAGTCACAGAACTGTGGTAGGCACCCATCAGTCCAACAACTTTATCATCAAGGATAAGACGCTTTGCCAGGTCAGCCCCACGGTCAGGTTCTCCCCTGTGGTCTACAAAGATAAGTTTGATTTTAGCACCACCTAAATTGGGAATCCCTCCCCACTGGGCCATTGGAATATCAACGCCTGGAGTTTTGTTGTTGATTATCTCAGCCGTTAATTCTGCAGCCCGCTGGAGGTCCCTGCCAATCGTTGCCGCAGCTCCGGAAAGTGGATAAAGGACACCGATTTTAATCTCCTTTTCCTCAGCATAAAGAGAGGTGCTTATAATGAACAAGGACAAAAGCATTATCAAGAAAGACAAGAAAAAACCACGATCTTTAATCATACGAACCCCCTTTTTTATAACAAACTGAAAGACATTCTAATCAATTAAGATAAAACGTGTCAACAATTAACTATTTTGCAGTAATGGGCTTGAGGGTGGGCGTTCATACCTGTTTGAGGAGGAAGTTCATACCTGCCCTTTTCCCCATCCATAGATGTTCAGCCTCTTCTATCCCTATCTTCTCGAACATCACTTTGTCTTTAGGCTTCAGGTGGGCAAGCCGGTAATGATCAATTTTAGCCACTGATGCACACCTTGCATAACCGCCGATAGTCCTCTCATAGAGCATAATGATTGGTAACCCGTTTCCTGGTATTTGAACAGTCCCGGGCAGTATACCTTCCGAGATAATGCTTGTGTCCACATCCTGTTTAAATTCAATGGGTTCACCTTCTAATCTGATGCCGGTCCTGTTGAACCGCGTAGAAACCGTATACCACACTTTCTCGCCTTTCCCGAAAAATATTTCAGAAGATTCAGTGGTAAAATAGTCTATTTCAGCACCCTCGATAACCCGCAACACATGGGGTGGGTTCATGGGTGGTATATGTTCCTCAGGTATTAATCTTTCTTCCACCACCTTGAATTCCTTAAATCCTATCATATCCCCTTTCATGAGTGGTCTTCCATCGTAACCGCCAAACCTGCACTCCAAATTTGTTGAAAAACTATCAATGGTTCTTTCCAAACCCATGGCACCTGAAAAACCCACGTAATACCTTAAGCCCTCCAGAATTTCTTTCACCTTTATTGTACTTCCTTTGTGCACCCTGAAGGATGTCCAAGGTTTTACAGGCATATTATCTATGAACGCGGTTACTTTTGCTCCTGTGATTACACATGTAACATCCACATCAATCTTCAAAGAGAAATCACTCCCTATCACCTCTAATGCGGGTAAACCCATTTCATTTCCAACCAAAACATTAAGAGCGTTATAGGCAAAATCATCGAGGGCAGACGAAGGTGGCACACCAATGTCGCCATACCCATGTCTTCCGCCATCAACTACAATTGATAACCATCCAGGATGTACGACTTCTATCATATTCTTACAAACCGTACCTTATCGCCAATCTTCAATAGGCTGTAAGGTGCTTTCATATAATCAAAGAGCCTTATATTGGTCTTTCCTATAATCCTCCACCCCCCAGGGGATTCAAAGGTATATATGCCTGTCTGTAGCTGTGCAAGACCAACAGAACCTTCAGGAACCTTCACGCGGGGGGTGTCAAGCCTCGGAACATATAACCTCTTATCTAAAGTCCCGAGATATGGGAACCCGGGTATAAACCCTACGGTATAAACCGTATATACAGTAGAGGTATGGATTTCAATAACCTCGTTTTTTGTAAGACCTGAATATTCAACAACAAACTCCATATCAGGACCATATTCACCACCATACAGAACAGGGATTTCGTGGGTAGCGGGCTCCGGTACATCTATCGTTCCAACCTCTTTTTCCTTTTCTGTCAATAAGGAGAGTAATGCCTGGTAAGAGGTAAGGTCTCTGTCAAAGTGAATCAGACAGGACCTGAAGGATGGGATAATGTCTACAATTTCTTGTAAGTGTAAGGATTTTAAAAAAAAATAATATCTTCTTATTGTTTTGTTTGTTTCGATGTCAATGGTATCACCAAAGATTATCCGAATGCCATCTTCCCCGTACCTCGAAACATTCATAGGTTAAAGAATGTACAAAGAGGCTTGATCTCTATGCCTTCTCCACGGACATGCCCATGTATGTGCTTCGCTGCCTCTATGCTTTCCATATTATCGCCATGGATACACAGGGTATCAATATCCATCTCAATCCATTGGCCGTTCACGCTTTCAATACCTCTTTCTTTCACCATCTTTGCTGCCCTTTTTGCTATCCTGTCATGGTCTTTTAACACTGCTTCTTTATGTTGTCTTGGCAGGAGCTCCCCTTCATCGGTGTACATCCTGTCAGGGAATGCCTCAAGGGCAAGTTTTATCCCTTCCTGTTTGCAAACTTTTTTTAATTTTACAGTTCTTTTCGTGCCGAGGGTTAGGAAGATTACATCCCCGAATGCTTTCCGCACAGAGGTTATTATATTTAAAAACAACTTTTCCTGATTCACCATATAATTATAAAGGGCTCCATGGAGCTTTACATGCTGTAACGATATGCCGGAAAGGTCAAGGAACCCCTTTAACGCTCCAACCTGATATATCACTGAGTTTACCAGCTCTTTCTCGCTCAAATCCATAAACCTTCTTCCAAAACCTATGAGGTCAGGATACCCGGGGTGTGCCCCCGCCATGACATTATGCTCCTTGCATAATTTTACAGTCTTTTCCATAATAACCGGATCAGAGGCATGAAAACCACAGGCAATGTTCGAAGACGTGATGTGTTTGATTACCTCTTCATCATTTCCTATCCTGTATATCCCGAAAGACTCACCCATATCGCAGTTTATATCAACAACAAATCCCATGGACACATATTAGCAAAAAATCATTATGTTGTGAATAAATATTATCAAGGTTGCTGAAAAACACCCTCTCGCTCTCCGTATACAATCTGTAACCGTTCTCAATCGGTGTCCTCTTGATAATCAAGGGTTATAAATTTATCGGATAAATCAGTAACGATTCATTCTAAATTTCGATTGGACAAATAGGTATAGGAAATCCTAAACTTTAATATTGAAATCCTAAAAAAACATGTCTCAGGATATGTTACGGGTTACGAGAAAGGAGATTTTTATGGAATTCATGAAAAAACATTACAAAATCATCCTATGTGGGGTTTTCATTGGTATCATCGCCACCCTTCTCCAGAAATTAGGCAATCCTGCCAATATGGGGATATGCGTTGCCTGTTTTGAAAGGGATATTGCAGGCGCACTCGGTTTCCATAGAATACCGACCGTTCAATATATAAGGCCCGAAATACTCGCCTTCGTACTGGGTTCATTCTTCTCAAGCCTCACCTTCAAAGAATTTAAACCGAGGGGAGGCTCCTTACCTCTTGTGAGGTTTTTCCTTGGTTTTTTTGCCATGCTTGGAGCCCTCGTTTTCCTCGGATGCCCATGGAGAGCGCTACTTCGGCTCGCTGGCGGTGATGGAAATGCCATCATTGGCATTGTCGGCCTCATCATAGGTATATTCATCGGCGTTCAATTCATAAAACATGGGTATACCCTTGGGAGAAACTACCCGGCATATAAATTTGCCGGCCTCTTTATGCCCCTTTTGATGGTTGGCCTTCTCCTGCTCTTACTCATTAAGCCGGTTATCTCTACAGGAGTACCCTTCTTCAGCCTGAAGGGGCCAGGTTCTCAGCATGCGCCGATCATCATCTCCTTTTCCGCTGCCTTTCTCATCGGTATCTTTGCCCAGAGAACCCGTTTCTGCACCATGGGATCGATACGGGACATAATCATCCTGAAAGATTTTCACCTTGCCAGTGGAGTAGTATCCCTTCTCATATTTGCCTTTCTCGGGAATCTCATGCTCGGCCAATTTCACCCCGGCTTTGTGAACCAGCCTATTGCCCATACTAACCATCTATGGAATTTTCTTGGCATGGTACTTTCCGGTCTTGCCTATGCCCTTGCAGGGGGCTGCCCGGGAAGACAGCTCTTTCTCTCCGGTGAGGGTGATATAGACGCAGGGGTTTTCGTAATCGGCATGATTGTAGGGGCAGGTTTTGCCCATAACTTCGCTACTGCCGCTTCACCATCAGGGATTGCTCCCTGGAGCCCCTTTGCTGTGATAGTGGGATTACTCTTCTGCATCGCAACAGGGCTGTTTATGAGAAAAAACATAGCATAAAGGAGAAGGTTATGGAGAAAAAAATTCTTGATGTAAGAGGGCTTTCCTGCCCACAACCTGTCTATGAGACGAAAAAGGCAATAGAACATCCATCCTTTGATGTGTTAGAGGTACTTGTAGACACAAAAACAGCCCTTGAGAACATAAAACGGTTATTGGACAGCAGGAAAGACATTCAATACACCGTAGAAGAAAGAGAAGACTACAAGGTTACCCTCTCCAAATTAATGGGTTGACATCACCTGTGCATCTGTTGTAATGTAGATACCCTATGACATTCCGAGAAAAATTAGTGGTTCTCCTTATATCTTTTGTGGTGATTTTCTGTTTCACTTCCATTCATTACGTGAGCACCAGCACCCATCGTAAACAGGAAACCAAGAAAGAAACAACGGTAAATCAGATTGTCCGGTACATGAAAGATGAAGATGTGAGCCTTGAAGAAGATGAATTCAAAACTATTGCCCTGACTGTGTATGAGGAATCAAAGCAGTATGATCTGGATTACAGGCTTGTCCTCGCAATGATGAAGGTAGAGAGCAATTTCAAATACAAAGCTGTTTCCCCGCAGGGAGCAAGGGGTCTTATGCAGGTACAGCCTTCCCTCGCAAAGTTTATCGCAAAAGACGTTGGCATTCATTGGGCAGGTGCAAGAACCCTTGACGAACCTGACAAAAATATAAAGATAGGGGTCCATTTCTTTTCCACGCTCAAAGAAGATTTTGACAACAATGTCAACATGGCCCTTCACGCCTATAATATGGGTCCCACACGGTTAAAAGAGATTTTAACTGAAAAAAATAAACCAGATAAGACCTTCTCGAACCGCGTGTTAAAGGAATACAGGAAAAATACCACCATCCTTCCAGATCCCTGATATCTCGGTAAAAAATTCTCAACTCTCATTAAGGAGATAAAAAAGCCCTTTATTTTGATATTATACCCAAAATTTAGTATCTTGAATTTATTCAGAATTTAGGATTTGATAACATTATGTACAATCTTGATAAAAAAGGTTTTATCTATGTAACAGGGAAAATAGGTTCTTTTGTATCCTTTCTCCTCTCAAAAGTTCAGAGAAAAGCCATAATCTTTTATGAAACAGAGGATGAGGCACTACTCTTAAAGGAAGAGATAGGGTTTTTCACGAAAAAAGAGGTATCTCTTTTCCCAATCTACACTGACAGGGTCTTTGAAAAGGAAGACGAAGCAAAAAGGCTAAGTTTCCTCTCCCACATGATTTCAGATAATACATTCATTGGTCTTTTTCCATACAGCGCCTTCACGAATCCTCTCATTCCAAAACATGCAATATCTGATAACACGAGAGAGATTCAATTCGGCGACACCATTTTTCAGGAAGACCTCCTGCAATATCTTGAGAATATGGGCTACGAACTCACCCCGTTGGTGAGAGAAGAGGGGAATTATGCCAAAAGGGGGAGTATTATAGATATATTTACCCCTTCGCATGACAAGCCGATAAGGATAGAATTTCTTGGAGACCAAATCTTCTCTCTCCGGTTTTTTGACCCTGTAACGCAAAGGTCAAACAGGGAGATAGAAAAATGCAGCCTTACACCTGTAAAAACACAGGCAAACAAGAGCACCACAGTACTCGATTATATGGAAAAGGATATGGTTCTCGTCCATAAGGGGCTGGATTACATCACCCATGTTGTTGCAGGAGATGGGAACAAGCCTTCCACAGAAGAACTGAAAAGAACATTTTACTCAAGCCTGAATATCGATGTATCAGGCATCAAAGGTGAAGAAGAAGGCGAGGTGATAGAAGCGCTATCGAATGAAGACCTGAGACATCTTTTTGAAACAAAAAAAACAGAGATATTCAAAACCCTCTCGGAGAAATTCAAAACAGAATGGAATGGATATGGATACGTGTATGTCTTTGCACACAATATACATCAGGGAGAAAGGTTGCAAGAGATTTTCAAAAACTACGATATTTCGCTACCAATACTCACAGGAATATCCTTTTTGAACAAAGACAGGGAATGGGGGATTGTAGTTGGGCCACTTCGGAGGGGATTCAGAACTCACAACATCATTGTACTCACCGAAGAGGATATTGTGGGTCCAAAGAAAAGGGTGGTGAAAAAGAAGTGGGATGGTCTTGATGAATTTCTCAACTCCTTCAAAGACCTGAATGTTGGCGAATGGGTTGTCCACATAGAACACGGGATTGGCATCTATCAAGGGATTACAGAGCTAAGGATTGGTGGATACACGAAGGACTTCCTGTTAATCGAGTATCAGGATGGAGACAAACTCTATGTTCCTGTCGACGACCTTCACCTCGTGCAAAAATTTATAGGAGGGGAAAAGCATAAACCAAAAATAGACAGACTCGGTTCACAACTCTGGAAAAGCACAAAGAAAAGGGTGCAACAACGCGTTGAAGACATAGCCCAGGAACTCATACAGATTTACGCAGAGAGGGAACTTGCAGAAGGTTATATTTACTCACCGGAAGACGAGCTTTTCAGAGAGATGGAATCACGATTCGAATATGAAGAAACAGAGGGCCAATCACAGGCCATCGAAGATGTTCTGAAGGACTTAAAAAGCAGAAAACCTATGGATAGGCTCATATGCGGGGATGTGGGTTTCGGAAAAACAGAGGTGGCGCTCAGGGCATCGTTTAAGGTAATAATGGACAATAAACAGGTAGCACTCCTTGTTCCGACTACGATTCTTGCACAGCAGCATTATAAAACCTTCTCTGAGAGGTTCAGCGATTATCCCGTGAACACCGAAATGCTCAGCAGGTTCAGGTCTAAAGACCAACAAAAAATAATAGTGGAGGCATTGAAAAAGGGTACAATAGACATTGTCATCGGCACACACAGACTCCTCCAGAAGGATATGGTCTTCAGAGACCTTGGATTGCTCATAATAGACGAGGAACACAGGTTTGGTGTGAAACACAAAGAAAAGCTGAAGCTCATGAAGAAGAACGTGGATGTCCTCACCTTGAGCGCAAC
>CAIJOT010000076.1 GCA_903822335.1 uncultured delta proteobacterium | reverse complement strand
CTCTTTACAAAGCTCCCAAAATCAAATGCGATCAGACCTTTCATCGTTGCATTTTTCATTATCCCCGCTATCACTATACATTCCATCTTCCTGTTATTTCAGGAACTTGTCAAGGAATTTTTGGGACCAGATGGGGAAGTTCTTAAATAAGTAAATAAGTTTCCCCCGCTACAATTTTTTCCCTCATGCCCTACCTTTTTCTCCATCTTCCTGCTATTCACCCATGTTAAATGTGTGAGAGAGTACGGGGGCAGTTCAGGGTAGCTCTCTAAAACAACGAGTAACTCTAATCGAGGGTTTGTGCCGTTTCAGCGATTGTCGGATGAATTTTCTGTGCTTCAACTCTGTGCTTAGCGGTCCCAGCCTCCTCCAGCATTTGTGCTTCCGGATTTTTCTCGTAGAAACAACTGGGTTCGTATGTCCAACCCGCAGATAAACGCCGTTCTTCCTCCTTCTTCAGGGTAAAATAGATGAAGCTTCCAATGAGAGGTGAAATGAGCCGCGTTTTCCATCCGAATGTGGCATAAATATCCTTCAGCAGTCTGTCCGCCTTTTCTTGAAGCGGCTTATCCTTGCGATACCACTTCCTCATAGCCCATACAGCTCCGGCGTACGTTGAGCGGACAGGATATGTCTCCCAGGCAAAACGGTTCCGGACACGTGCGCTGGGATGATCCTTGTGCGTCTGCCATCCATTTAGCAACGCCCTGATCAGGCGGAGCAAACTGGGGCCATTGACCTTAAAGTCACGCAAAAAGGCATCTAAAAGGTATTGTTCTTCCTGTCCGTCTTTAATATAGGGATGGCGGTAATTAAAGCGGTATTGCCCGTGGGCATTGGCATAGGAAAACTCCGATTCAGACAACAGCGTACCTTCCTGTGTATGCTTTTCATACAGAGGGGTTCCCGGAATGGGTAAATAGAGCATAAACTGGTGAAAAACCGTTTCGTGGCTGATGGCATACTCGATGATAGCATCCATATTTTCAGGTCTGTGGTCTTCGAGTCCGATGATTGAGGAACCCAGGACACGGATACCATGTGATTGGAGAAGTTTTACAAGGGCTCGCGTATCCACTCCCTTTAGCTTGTCGTAGACGCTGCTTTCCCCTTCCAGACCCATCCAGACCCAACCGATACCCAATCTGACCAATTGATCAATAGTATAGGATTGTACAACCTTTGCAGAGGCGAACACGAAAATAGCCCAGCTTTTATTGTTGGCTTCCATTAGCTCCAGGAGTCTGAGCGCCCTTTTCTTGTGGAGGAGAAAATTTTCATCCAGCACAAAGAAGGATCTTACCTTGAGCTTATTTTCTATTTCGCACATGACCTCGAAGAGTTCATCACCTGTCTCATAAAAATTGATGAACTTGCCTTTGCCGCCAAACAATGCAGAAGTAGAGCAGAAATTACAACCGATGGGACAACCGACAGACGGGATCAGGATAGCCGCAGTGCCACCCTGTCTTTTGCCAAGATTCATACCCATGATTCTCCCGCCGAATCCGGAAACAGACACGGGGTGTTTGATGGGTGCCTTGTCATCCTGTCCGAGATAACGCTGAAACCACCGGATGCCCTCGCCGCGGACAATGAGGTCCGCATTGATTATCTGATCGAGACCTTCCTTATTGGTGATGTGCCCGCCGATGACAATTGTGGCGTTGGGCTGATGCTGCCGGATCAGTTCACACATCTTCTTTACTTTGCCGACATTCGGGAGAATGGCACTGATACCGACAATGTCGTAGGTATGATGGCGAATCTCCTCGGTGAAGACATCAAGTGTGGGAAAGTCCATGAGTGTGCAAGGGGCTTCAAGATTAGCCTGAATCATCATCGGTCCGAAGGAACGGTGAAACATGCGCAGGGAAAATCCACCTTGAACGCGGGTTACCTGATTTTCATAGAGTTCCATAGGATTGATCTTCCGGCTCCCGTATTCGTCATCCCGGGCATAGGGTCCAAAGACACTCGTCAGCAGGACACGGGCACGGGTTCCGAGTGGGTGAACCGGTTGATTGTGATCAAACATAATAATCTCCTTTTTGTGTTATTATGTGTTGCAGAATAGAATCATTTTTATAACTATACCAAATATCTGAAAGACCAAGGACCAGATGGGGATGTTCTTAAATAAATAAGTTTCCCTTGCTACAATGTTTCCCCTCATGCCCCACCTTTCTCTCCATTTTCCCGCTATTTCAACAGGGTGTCAAGTAGTTTTTTAACTGTCAGCTATGGGCATAGGATAAGGAGCGCGGGACGTTCCGTCCCTCCCTTTTGGATTTCAAAAAACCCGTTACTCAAACTCTTCTGACTCATCGGCCGTATAAAAAAGGTACAGGTCATCTCCTGCAAGAACGCTTTGGTGTGTGCCGAGAAGGTACTGCTCGGCACGCTGCCGGGATTGCGCAGCCGACTTCTCCATGGCATCCAGCTTCTGCGTCACCTTGTACTCGCTCAGCAGATCCTTGGCAGCATTAAACAGGGCCCGGCTGCCGTACAGGAGCATGCCCTCCTGGAGAATCTTGCAGGCAACCATCTTTTTAAAGGTGTCGAATGTTGCCTGCTCCCTGAGGCGTTCAAGCCTTTTAATGATATAATCAATCTCCTCCCTGACCGACGGATTGATGAGGTGCCGATATTTCTCCTTGTATATGGCATCGTCCAACTGTTTCATCAACGCCTCAGGCGCGTGGTCGTCCAGTATGACGATCATGTCCAGGTCGGAACCGTTGACCATTCTACCGGTGCTCCGCTCCGGCCGGGGGACATCGTGGGCCATCTCATACACAATGTCGCCTGCTATAATAACGCAGAACCTGCCCTCGGGCTCATCACCGTCCGCAAGCCCGCTTGCGATACCGGTAATAATGGCCCGGGAAAGATCAAGCTTGCACCTGCTGACGGCCCTGATGTGCGAAACGATCTCCTGTGCCCTGCGGTCAAGCGCGGCCGTGTCGCGGGTAAGCCCGACAACCGAATACGTCAGAAACTCACGCAGTATGGACGGCGAAAGTCGCGCAAAGCCCTCTACCTGGTGGTCAAGCCTGAGGTACCGCATGCCCAGCTTTCGCACCACCAGGCTGCTTGAGAGCATGCAGACCTTCCACTGGGCGAAGGAGTCGTTATTCAGGGCGTCACGTATCTCTGCCCCTGTCAGGGGGCCCCGATGCTCTATGAGATTTATGATTTTATCTTCCATACGCACAGCAAGTGCGGCCCATGGCCGCCCTTGTTCCGGCAGGCCCGCAACGCGGGCTATCCCATAAGGTCGGTATCAGGGTTTCTGGTAAACGCGAGATTTTCCACTTTTTCATATGGCTTG
>CAIJOT010000075.1 GCA_903822335.1 uncultured delta proteobacterium | reverse complement strand
TGTGGGGATATACATCCATATCAGTGACAACAGGGCAACCGACGGTGCATTTGTAGCATTGATAGCATGTGGATATCTTTTCTCCCGATACTGTTTCCATCTCATGCAAAAAAGAAAGATCATTCATATAAATTCCTCATGTATATGTTATTACAAGTAAAAATATTTTCTTTTTGTTTATCTCTTCCTATATATTATGCATCAGGTAATCAAAAAGTAAAAGGGTGTTTATAGCAAAAGACTCGTTATACTAATTTTACAACAAAGGCGGGGTAATGGAAAATACGAATATTTCTGAAATTTTAAAACAGAAAGAACAGGAACTAAGGATTTTACATGAAGTAGCAAAAGACATAAGCAGCAGCCTCGAACTAAAGGAACTATTGAAACGGGTCGTGGATATGGTGATGAACTTCACAACCGCCGACTCATGTCTCATCTACCTCTATGACAGGAAAAACGACGAACTCATTCTCAGCGCCTCCAGCCACCCCGAAGACGAGAACCTGGGTGAGATAAAACTCAGGATGGGTGAAGGTGTAACCGGATGGGCTGCACGGGAGAAGAAGCCTCTCGCGTTACCAGGCAAGGCTTACGAAGACAAGAGATTTAAGACATTTGCCGCCCTCGAGGAAGATAAGTACGAATCCTTTCTTTCCGTACCAATCCTCTCAAAAGACGAGGTTGTGGGTGTAATGAACCTCCGAAACAAGGAAGAACATGTATATCCCCTGTCACAGATCGATCTCCTTTTCACCGTCTCCCGGTATCTGGGGAGCACTATCGAGAATGCGATTGTCTACGGTGAGGTTGTCAAGAAGGCACAACAATTGGATCTTTTGTCAGAAATATCACGTACAATCGTTTCCGATTATTACCTCAAAGAGATACTACAACTAATCGTGACTATGACTGCAAAGGTGATGGACTCAAAGATATGCTCCATTATGCTTTTAGACGAAAAGAAGGATGAGCTTGTTATTTCTGCAACCCAAAGCCTGAGCGATGATTATGTAAACAAGCCGAACCTGAAGGTAGGCCAATCAATTAGCGGAAAGGTGGTACTGAAGAAAAAGCCCATTACCGTTCTCGACGTTACAAAAGAACCCGGTTTCATGTATCCTGAAATAGCACAGAGAGAAGGGATTGCTTCGCTCCTGTCCGTACCCATGATGATTAAAGAGAGGGTCATAGGCGTAATAAACAGTTATACCAGGAAGGAACATGCCTTTAATAAAGAGGAAATAGACATTCTTCAGGCAGTTGCCAACCAGGCTGCCGTGGCGATAGAAAACACCCATCTCAGTCAGGAGATTTTTGCTGCCAGAGAAGCCCTTGAAACACGAAAGTTTGTAGAGAAGGCAAAAGGTATCCTTATGAGGGAGTTACACATCTCCGAAGACGAAGCCTATAAGAAGATTCACAAAAAAAGTATGGATATGAGAAAGACAATGAAAGAAATCTCCGAAGCGATCATACTTTCTTCGGAGATAAGGAAAAAAACTTGACAGAATATTTTAAAGGGTATAATATTATTTCAAATAGACATTGATGTCTTTTAGCCGGAAGAGCTAAAGAGAACTTAAGCAGACTGGACTGAGGCGTCCAAACCACCATTGGTGGTTCGGGCGCTTTTTTTATTGTTTTTACAGGCGTCCAAACCCTCCTCCACGAGGGCAAGGATGCAAAAGGAACAGGGAGCGAAAAGCATGATGAGAACATACCGCATAGCCGTTGCCCAGATTAATACTACAGTTGGCGACCTTGAGGGCAATTGCAAAAAGATGAAGGGGTATATGAAGATGGCCGTAGACATGAAGGCAGATATAGCAGTTTTTCCTGAACTGGCTGTCACCGGCTATCCACCGGAAGACCTTTTGCTCAAACCAAAGTTTGTTGAAGACAATCTTAAGGCAATACGGCGCTTTTCGCAATCAGTCGGAGAGATTATCGTTGTGTGCGGCTTCGTAGACAAACAGGATGAAAAAATCTTTAATGCGGCTGCTATAATTTATGATGGCGAAATCAGAGGCATCTATCATAAGATGCTGCTCCCCAATTATGGTGTGTTTGACGAGAAGCGGCACTTCGTCTCCGGGGACGAGGTGCTGACATTTATACATGATGGGCTCCATTTTGGCGTCAATATCTGTGAGGACATTTGGCATAGAGACGGACCAACAAAAATACAAGCAAGTATGGGGGCGCGATTGATCCTTAATATCAATGCCTCACCCTATCATGCAGGCAAGATTGAATTGCGGGCGAAGATAGTAAAGGAAGAGGCAAGGGCAAACGGGGTATCTATCGTTTATGCAAACCTTGTTGGCGGACAAGATGAGCTCATTTTTGACGGACAAAGCATGATCGTCAACAAAGAAGGTAGGCTCATCACCCGAGCGCTCCCGTTCAAGGAAGATCTTCTCCTAACAGACCTGCCTGTAGACGATATTTTTAACAAAGACAAGATGCAAGGGCAGCAATGGGTTGAGGTTAATACACGTATTATCACACTGCCCAAAAAAGGAACAAACGGGAACAACAGGGCTGTTATCCCCGCAAGAATGGTTCAACAGTTGGACCCCATCGCAGAGATATACCAGGCACTATTGCTGGGCATTCATGACTATGTGAAAAAAAACGGGTTTCAAAAAGTGACAATGGGACTAAGCGGCGGTATCGATTCCTCTGTTGTTGCCGCTTTGGCTGTGGATACGCTGGGCAAAGAAAACGTTGTCGGGGTTTTTATGCCTTCCCGGTACACGTCAGTGGAGTCTGCCGTTGATGCAAATGAACTGGCACTGAACCTCGGGATCACGCTTCTCAATATCCCCATAGATGGCATCTATAGCGCATATTTATCGACTCTTTTGCCTTTCTTTAAGGGACTTGCAGAGGATATAACCGAAGAGAATATTCAGGCGCGCATCCGCGGTAACATCCTGATGGCGCTCTCGAATAAATTCGGCTGGCTGGTTCTGACAACAGGCAATAAATCCGAGATGAGTGTAGGATATGCCACCTTGTACGGAGACATGGCAGGAGGTTTTGCGGTCATAAAAGACGTACCCAAGACACTGGTCTACGAAATAGCACGCTTTAGAAACCGCTTTAGAAACGGATTGGGCAGGGTTATCCCTGAGCGGGTTCTGGTAAAAGAGCCCACAGCAGAACTGAAGCCCGACCAGAAGGATAGCGATACGTTGCCGCCATATGAGATACTGGATCAAATCCTGAAGGCTTATATAGAAGAAGACAAACATGCAGGGGAGATTTCATCTGTAGCATCGGCAAGCGGATTTGTCGAGAAGACACTGCGCATGGTCGACAACAGTGAATACAAGCGCCGTCAGTCACCCATAGGGATCAAGATTACTCCGAAGGCATTCGGAAAAGATAGAAGAATGCCTATAACAAATAAGTACAGGGGGTGAAGCATGCCTTTTGAGGAATTAGTAAAAAGGATTAACCCTACGTTGAAGAAGATTACAAAGAAACTGAACGGCCATTTCACTTTTTTCAATGATGAGGACCTCTATCAGGAGGCGATGATCAACCTTTGGGTCCGCTACAGAGAGGGTGTACTTCATGATAAGACCGACAGCTATATATTGCAGGGTTGCTACTACTTTCTACGAAACCATCTGCGCAAGGTACACGAGGATGCTGCCTTTGTAAGCCTTGACAGCCCCATAAACGATGAGGAATTGAAACTTGAGGATATCCTCTGCACGAAAGACCCGTCCCCCTTTGACGATCTTGAAAGCAGTCTCGATATAGAAGAGGCAGCAGATAAATACCTCACAGAGAGGGAAAAGAAGATACTTATATACCTGTTGGAGGGTATGTCGATGCGGGAGATAGGAAATAAATTCTCCATATCCCATGTAATGGTGCTGAAGATCAGGAACAGGATACGGGAAAAATATGCAGGACATGGCAACTGGCTCAGGAATTGAAGGGCTTATGGGAGCGGCTTGACGGCTTGTTGCTCAAACAACCTTTTAATTCCTCTTTCGGTAAAGACAGGAAAAACTTTTTGCGAGTCGCGACTTCGAGCATTTCTTGGGTACCCTGCCGATAAGCTGAAATGGGCCTGCGACCAGGTCGCGTTTAGGCCAATTTGTTGCTCATTCCATTCGCAATGAAACCTTTTCATGTTCGAAGACCAGGTCAAGTTTGACTGGGAGAAAATAGTAATAGCGCTCCATTCCTTGTCCCGCATTCTGCGGGATTAAACCTTACCAGGAAGCTTCGCCTGTGGCGAGCTTCCAAATTGAACAGAAGCGTTGCGACCCCGCTGTTGACGCGGGGTACCCCGCATTACTGGCATGGGTAAGAAAGCGCAGTGGAGCAGGGAGCAAAACAGTGTTCCGGTGTAAAATATGTTTGAGCAACAGCCCCCCTTAAGGCCGTCCCTACCCTTGAGGCTGGGGTTACCAAATGCTAAGGCTTTTTTACTTTATATATAATAAGCACATTGATGTGTGACAAAACAAAGGTGTTCTAAGCTGACAGAACGCCTTTTCTATTACTGGGGCTTACGTCGCCCCCTCCAGCAGTAAAGCTGCCGGAGCCTCTCCCTCTCGCAAGCCGTGCTTGCTATATAACCCTCACGGGCTTGTGCATGGGGGGTTATATGATTTCGATTCAGACGCTGGCGTCTTTAATCCGATGACGGATAAAAAGACGCCTTTTTTATTTACTACGTGCAAAACAGCACGAAAATATTCCAGGAGGTGTGTAATAGTGAAAACACATAAGATTAAGATTCTGTTGCTAACAGTAATTCTCATATACGGTATCACGACAACAAGGCTTGATGCAGATGTGGAAAAGCCTCCGGAAGAGAAGGTAGGCAATGTATCAATGAGCACACTCAATAGATATATCTTCAGAGGATACGAGATCGGCAAAAGCGGCCTTGTTATCCAGCCGTCCCTTTCCGCTTCGTATAAAGGCTTCTCGGCAACCTTCTGGGGAAATATCGATACTAACCAGCGCAATACCACAACAGCTACTTTTTCCGACAGAGAGATAGGGGAAAAGGGCTTCAATGAAACGGACCTCATCCTCAGCTATACTTGTGCGATCAAGAAACTTTCCCTCACCGGCGGGTATGTTTACTATAACCTGAAATATGCAGAAGATACGGAGGAGTTCTTCCTGACTTTTGCATATGACATGCTCACCAAACCTACACTCTCTGTGTATCAGGATGTGAATGCCTATCCCGGCACCTATGTCAATTTATCCTTTTCCCATTCATTTTCCCTCCCAAAGGATATGACCCTCGATCTCGGTGCATCTTTCGGCTATGAAAACGGACAGGGCCGCTTCTGGAAGACCTATCAAGCAACCACCGCTGGTTGGACGGGGAGCAAGTACAGGGGGTTTCAGGACGGCATGGTAAAGGCCGGTTTGACCATACCGGTTAACAAGGCATTTTCGGTCCAGCCTGTAGTACAGTATTATTTTCCACTTTCCGAAGACGCAAACAGAACCATGGGTTATGATGCGTCAGGGAATAAAATTGCCTTCAACCACAATGGGTATGTTCCGTATAGTCTGGTTACAGGAATAAATTTTATATACAATTTTTAAAGGAGGGAGCTATGAAACGGTTAATTGTTTTTTTATTGCTGCTTTTGTTTGTGGCCATGGCAGGCATTGTGCTTGCCGAAGATCCAACACCCAAGGTGGACTCAGGTGATACCGCCTGGGTTCTCATCTCTACCGCCCTCGTTTTGCTGATGACGCCGGGGCTTGCCTTTTTTTACGGCGGTATGGTTGGACGCAAGAATGTGCTGGGCATTCTGATGCAATGTTTTACAATCCTCTGTGTCATAAGTGTACAGTGGGTGCTTTTTGGCTACAGCCTTTCCTTTGCACCCGGCAAGGGTTTCTGGGGAGGTCTCGAATGGGTTGGTCTTACGGGTGTCGGTTTTGAGCCATACAAGGACTATGCGGCAACGATCCCGCATCAACTGTTCATGGCCTTTCAGATGATGTTTGCCATCATAACACCAGCGCTCATTATCGGCGCCTTTGCAGAGAGGATGAAATTTTCAGCCTTTCTGATATTCATGGTGCTCTGGGCAACCTTCGTATATGACCCTGTCTGTCACTGGGTATGGGGGGTTGGAGGGTGGCTGAAAGACCTTGGTGCCCTTGATTTTGCAGGCGGGACTGTTGTCCACATCAATGCAGGCATAGCCGCCCTCATGACTGCCATTTTCATCGGCAAAAGGAAAGGGGGCGGACATAAGGCAATATTGCCCCATAACCTCCCTTTTACGATTCTCGGCACAGCGCTCCTCTGGTTCGGGTGGTTCGGTTTTAATGCAGGGAGTTCGCTCGGTGCGAACGGATTGGCGGTAAATGCCTTTGTCGTAACAAACACCGCAGCAGCCACAGCAGGTTTAAGCTGGGCATTTCTCGACTGGATATTCAATGAAAAACCCACTATGCTCGGAACAGCCACAGGGGCAGTAGCAGGGCTTGTGGCAATCACTCCCGCAGCAGGGTTTGTCAGCGTCCTCTCGGCGATAGTAATCGGCATCTTTGTCAGTATATTCTGCTATTTTGCCGTTTCGATCATAAAACCGAAATTCAATTATGATGATGCCCTTGACGTATTTGGTGTCCACTGCATAGGCGGTATCTGGG
>CAIJOT010000074.1 GCA_903822335.1 uncultured delta proteobacterium | reverse complement strand
CTGAAGAAGTTATCCTCTACCAGTTCTTTAAACTTGCTTTCGTCGAAAGATGAATCCATCTCACTGATATGGCGAAGCCCCTCGGAGACAGGATCTCCCTGCGCAGAAGAGGTATAGACCGGTTCTGCAGCAGGAGCATCGTATGTATATGAGGGGGAATACGCACCGCCTGCGGAACTCATCTCCATTGCTTTTCGTGCCCGAAAACGTTTCACCACAAAATAGATGATACCAAGGATAACGAGGATGATGATTATATCGCTGAATCCGAATCCGCCTCCGCCCCATCCTTGACCACCAGCATAACCACGGCCACCAAACAACATGCTGCCTACCATTCCTCCAAGCAAACCGCCTCCAAGCCCATAAAGGAAACTTCTCCCCATTGATGGGGCAGGTGCAGGCTGCTGTACAGGTGGTCTTTGGGGTGTAGCCTGCTGCTGGCGTTGCTGATAATCCCTCTGCTGTTGAGATGGTGCAGGCCTGCCGGAGCTAAAACCACGACTTCCTGATGACCTACCGCCGCCTGCTCTTGCAAAGGCTATAGATTCCATTCCGATAAAGAAAAGAAACAATAGGGCTACAAGCATTATTAACATCTTCCGTGGATGGTGTGTGAGCTGTTTCATATAATACCCCCTGTTATTTTAGATATCTATTACCGGGGCTTGCGTCGCCCCCTCCCCAAGCAAAGCTTGTGGAGCCTCTCCCTCTCGCTCGCTGTGCAAGCTGGATAGATTCCCAAGAGTGACACAAGCCAGCAGAGTACCACGTTTTTAAACGTGAGTGAATGCTTCCGTTATTTACGCGAAGCGTATATATTAACAGTGCCACGGGCTTGCCCGTGGGAATCTATTTTGTTCGGTAACAATATCATACTGTGTAAAAGAATGCAAAAGAAGCGGTTTCCTCCTGTGTGAAGGTCTTGATAATGCTTGTAAAAAACACATGGGGTATGTATAATCAAAAAAATTTAAAGGGGTGACTTTATGAAAATAAGGTTTTTAGGCGCTGCGAGGACAGTCACAGGTTCATGTTACCATTTATCATCAAATGGTATACAGATACTTGTAGATTGCGGGATATACCAGGGTAAAAACTCAGACGAGATAAACAGGATCCCCTTTCAATTTGACCCAAAGGAGATAAATTACCTTCTCCTCACCCACGCCCACCTTGACCATTCCGGTCTTATACCAAAACTCGTAATGGATGGATTTCAGGGGAGGATATTCACCACCTCAGCCACCGCTGAACTCGTGGAAATCATGCTTTATGACTCGGCACATATTCAAGAAAAGGATGCAGAGTGGTTGACGAAAAAATCATACAGGTCAGGACGGAATGAGGTATTTGAGCCCCTATACAACACAGAGGACGTAACGACGGCACTCCCTTTTTTCGATAAGAAACCCTATGGGAGCATAGAGGTACTGGGAAATGGAATAAAATACAGGTTCATCGATGCCGGGCATATCCTTGGCTCCGGTACCCTTGAAATATGGTATCAGCATGGGAATAGTGAAAAAAAGGTTGTATTTTCAGGGGATGTAGGAAAAAATGAGAATCCCATCATTAATGACCCCCAACATGTGGAAGAGGCAAACTATGTAGTGGTTGAATCCACATATGGCAACCGGTTCCACAGAGGTATGCAGGAAAGCATCGATGAGCTGGAGAAGGCAATCAAGGAGACCTTCAAAAGGGGAGGTAATGTGCTCATCCCTTCCTTTGCCGTGGGAAGGACACAGGATATCCTGTATATATTGAATAAGCTGGTAAAAGAAGGGAAATTGCATGATCTTGATGTCTATGTTGACAGCCCCCTTGCAGACAAGGCAACGAAAATTTATATGGCCCATCCGGAGTTTTTCGATGCTGAGGCTGTCACCGTGTTCAAATTCAGAAGTACCGAGGGTATGAAAATTCACTTCACCACGGCGGTTGAAGAGTCACAGAAAATCAACAAAATTAAATCAGGGGCAATCATTATTGCAGGGAGTGGTATGTGTGAGGGTGGGCGTATACGGCATCATTTCAAACACAACATCTGGCGACCTGAATGCAGCATAATATTCACAGGTTTTCAGGTCAAAGGAACCCTTGGACGGCATATCATAGATGGAGCAAAGACGGCCCATATCCTGGGTGAAGAAATGGTGATAAGGGCAAAGGTATATACGATAGGCGGATTTTCAGCCCATGCAGACCAGAAGGAACTCCTCGAGTGGCTTAGTGCCTTTACGGTCAAGCCAGAGGAGGTTTTTATTGTGCACGGCGAAGAAACGGTTTCGTTAGAATTCGAAAAGATTGTGCAGGAGAAATTGGGTCTGAATACCCACGTCCCCCAAAAAGGTGAAGAGTTAGAGATTTGAGAACCAGACTGATAGAAGAAATATTATTGAATACCCATGTCTGAACCCCTCAATTATCAATTAGTACGCAGCAGAAAGCGGAAGAAGACCATCACCCTCCAATTAAAACAGGATGGCAAGATAGTAATCTATGCACCACATCACACCTCAAGAAATGAGATAGACACGTTTTTTACAGAAAAGAGTTCATGGTTACAGAAAAAGCTCATTGAAAGGGAAGGGCAGGCTGAGAAAGCCGATACACCGAAAGAGTTTGTATCAGGAGAAAAGTTCCTCTATTTAGGAGAGGGTTACCCATTAGAAATCCAGGATACAAGCAGTAGGAAAACACCCCTCAGGCTATCATATGGTGTATTCATCCTCGATAAAGACAGGGTGGATAAGGCAAGAGAGCTTTTTTTAAAGTGGTACAGAGAGAAGGCAAGAGAAGCTATTGTTGAAAGGGTGGGTTACTGGAGTAAAAAACTCCAACTCTTTCCAGTAGATATGAGGATAACAAATGCCCGATCCCGCTACGGATCCTGTTCACCTCAAAACACGTTGTCCTTCAGCTGGAGAATCATTATGGCTCCTTATACCGTAATAGACTATGTTGTAGTTCACGAGCTTGTTCATATAAAAGAAAAGAACCATGCGAGACGATTCTGGGGTTATTTGGAAACAATCATCCCTGATTACAGGAGACGTAAACTGTGGTTAAAAGAAAATGCACATCTGCTGAGGATGTAAGTTCGTAAATGCCCGGGACGAGCCACGCCTTCACTCGGAGCAGGTATATAGTCTTAATGAATTTGATTCAGGGAAATGTTTAATGGATTTCTTTGAAGATATACAGGTGGGGCTATCTAAAAGATATGAAGGTTAAGTTGAGCTTGTTTGCAGAAGGGGGTGTAGAGTTTGTAGAGTCGCAGGGGTTGGGTTCGGGCTGGGGTGGTCTTTTTTGAAAATATACTGATGCTGTCAAAACAGTAAAAATTTATGATTCTTTCAGAATCCCTGTCGGCAAGGGCTACTTCCTGAAAGTATCACTCCACCTATAGCTTGGTTCATAGAATGTTACATGTGGCATTCGACAGATGCTAATCAGAGGAGTTATTTCTAAGGAATAGTATTATTTGTATTTAGCACCCCACTAAGAATTTCTTGCAATAGTCGAGATATTATGAGAAAACCATTATTGAAATGATAATGTTTTCTTGTTGATAGACGCTATCCTAATTTGCCGAGGTTAGGAGGAAAAATGAAGTTAAAGACCATTATTTACAATCAATTTGCTGGGAAACCTGACGAATGGAGGTTGAGCAAAGCTTCTTTCAAGGATACGAATCTAATCGTAGGACGCAATGCCTCCGGTAAAACAAGAACCCTTAATATTGTTAAAGGTTTAGCAGAGCTTTTATCAATGAGACAACAGTTACATTTTCTGTCTGGAGATTATGACGCGGTTTTTGAGGACGATGAAAAGCAAATTACTTACACGCTGAAATATGAGGACGGGAAAGTAATCGAAGAAAGAGTAATGATCAATGACGAAACGATGCTCACTAGGAGCCAAGAGGGTTCTGGCAATATACGAGCGGTGGAGATAGGGCGTGACATTCGTTTCCAAGTATCCGTGAACGAAGTTGCCATCCTTGCAAAAAGAGATGCTCTTCAACACCCGTTTTTAGAACCTTTGGTTGAATGGGGGAAAAGTTTAATCTACTTCGACTTTGGGACAGCACTTGGAAAAGACATGTTTCAATTATTGGGCGAAAAAGAAAGCGTTGATAAGATTGACGATCAGATGCTTCTACGCACAAACAACGTTTCCATGATATTCAGAAAGGGACGACATAAGTTTGGAAATGAATTCGTTGATGGAATCAAGCGAGACATGAAAGCTCTTGATTACCAGATAAAGACCATAGGAATTGGGGCGCCAACAAGTGTGACGTTCACCGGCTTACAAGAGCCAGCCGTAGGTCTGTTTGTAGAAGAGGAAGAACTAAAGACAAGAATTGACCAAGCTAGCATATCCCGGGGTATGTTTAGGGCGCTTTCAGTGATAATCCTAGTTAGCTACATTCTGAGAGCTAAAACATCACAGTGTATTTTGATAGATGATATCGGCGAAGGTTTGGACTACGAAAGGTCGAGTAGTCTCGTAAAACTGCTCATAAAAAAAGCTAAAAAAAGCAATATCCAGTTGTCTATGGCGACAAATGATCGTTTTATCATGAACAGCGTCCCTCTTGAATATTGGTCTGTATTATATAGGCGCGGAAGCATTTGTGAGATCCTTAATCGTGAAAATTCTCCGAAGGTCTTTGAGGACTTTGAACTAACAGGCTTAGGGAATTTTGATTTTTTTTCGAGCGGTTACTATTTGCGGAATAAGGAAAAATAAATGCGAAAAGTGGTGATCGTTACCGAGGGACAGGCGGAATTGATTTTTGTTCGAAATCTCCTGAGAAATACAATCGACAATTCTAAACTGAGTTTTGAGTGTGTCCAACTTCGGGGCAACATTGAACATAGTTTCCCCTACTTATACGAAAATCCACGAGCTGAGTTCTATTTTCTGATTGTAGATGTGGGCAATGACGAGAGTGTAATGACTACCATAAAAGAGCGAGAACGTAGCTACTTTGAAAAAGGGTTCGAGAAAATCATCGGCATTAGGGATATGTATTGTGCACAATACAGAGCGCGGTCACGTATCATATGTGATGAAGTCAGTCAGCAGTTTATAGAAGCTCACAATAGGGTAGTTCAAGGGTTGAAGAATTGTGACCACATCGTAATATGTTTTGCAATCATGGAAATCGAAACTTGGTTTATCGCAATGTATACACTTTTACAGAAAGTGGATTCCGCGTTGACCGTTGAGTATATAAAAAGCAAGCTGGGTTTTAATCTTCGAGCTATCGATCCGCAACGGGTGTTTTTTCATCCTTCAGACGAGCTGAGGAAAATACTGGAACTGGTCGGCAAGACCTATGGGAAATCCAAGCACGAGATTGAAATGTTGACATCCCGAGTGGATCTGAATGATGTTGAAATGGGAATCCAAGACGAAAGATGTGGCAGTCTTAAAGGATTCTTTGGAGAAATAGACTCGCACTTTGCTGCGAGTTGATTATCAAATACTTTCTTTCTAATGGTAATTCTCAGTTTCCATACGGATTCGATCTTCGTGCTTCGTAGGTGAAAGATGAGATACCGACTGTGAAGCAGAACTTGAAAAACAAACAGCGAATGTTTTAAGACCATACAGGGAAGTCATACAAAATAGATGTGTGAGGGTGTCAGTTGATTCGGTGGCTGGCACCCTCTTTTTATTCTTTTTTCTGGAGTGAAAGCACTTTCGAGAAATCAGCGTAAGGATTTATCTATCCGTTAAAGTTCCTGCGCAGGTTCACCTTCAAGACAAAATTCTTATACCACAATCTTTTTCACCCGTTGCCTACCATACAATTCCTTCCTTTCTTAAAAATTCCTGCGCTTGAGTATTACCTAATCTTGCAGCAATTTTAAAATCTTGTATCGCTTGCTGGTGGTTGCCAAGCATGACGTCATACACAAACCCTCTGCTGTAGTAAGCCGTTGCATCCTTAGGATTTAGTTCTATTGGCTTGCTGAAATCCTTGATTGCTTGTTGGTAGTTGCCAAGGTCGGCATACAAAAACCCCCTGTTATTGTAAGCCGCTACATACTGAGGGTTTAGTTCTATTGCCCTGCTGTAATCCTTGATTGCCTGCTGGTAGTTGCCGAGCATGCGATACGCATTCCCTCTGCCATGGTAAGCCGCTGCATCCTTAGGATTTAGTTCTATTGCCCTGCTGTAATCCTTGATTGCTTGTTGGTAGTTGCCAAGGTCGGCATACAAAAGCCCCCTGTTATAGTAAGTCCCTGCAAACTTAGGGTCCAATTCTATTGCCTTGCTGTAATCCTTAATCGCCCGCTGGTGGTTGCCAAGTTCGGCATACGCATTCCCTCTGTTATTGTAAGCACCTGCACGCTGAGGGTGCAGTTCTATGGCATTGGTAAAAGCTTCCACCGCACTTGTATAATTACCTGATGTCCCCAGCGCATATCCTTTTTCAAACCATTCAGCGGCTGTCAGGTTTTTAATATTCCTCTGGTATGACTGCGCTGTTTTCTTTTTCTTTCCTGTCTTTCCTGCCAGTTCTTTTTTCAGGCGCTCATTTTCATTAAGGAGTTCTTCAGACCTTTTTCTTGTTTCTTCCAGCTCCTTGACCTTCTCACGGTCTTTGCGAAGTGTATCAATAGATTTTATAACACTATCCTGGTCTGCCGAGATTCTGGCCTTGAGCCAGTAAACCTTGCCGTCCCACTTTTCTTCCATAATCTCAGCGCTCACGATGCCAGCGGTGAGGGTGAAAATCTGGTCTTTTGTGAGGTGAAAGCTTTTCACTTCTGTAATGCTTTCCAGATAGGTGCCCAGTTCTTCAAGGAGAAGCCTTTTCACCTCTCTGAGTGAAACAGTCCTGCTTGAATTCCTGCTGTCTTCTTCGCTTGCCTGGTAGGTGTATTCTTTTACAAAGATTTTAGTTTCAGCAAACGCAGAATGGGCAAGCAGCGATATTGCAGTTGTAAATATAATCAAACAGGTTATTTTGAAAATTGGATTGTTTTTCTTTTCCATTCCCATAACACACCCCTCTAGTGGAGAATCCCCTTTATCGCCTGGGTAACTATTCTTTGAAATTATATGCTTCTACCTATAAAAAATCAATGAACCAAGCCAACCCATTGAAATAAGGCGTTTTATGTATGGATGATGGCCAATTTCAGGGAAGAAAAAATAAAACCAACATTTCTTCCCGTTTCGGGCGGTATCCGGATTTACCAAAATTGGCAGGATTCATCTTTTAATTCGCAGTGAATGAAAGTACCTATGGTACATGAACATAGATAAAATTAGGCTTTTATGGATAACTCTATTTGCTCAGCAGTCGCCCAATCTCCTCGTCAGTAAACTGCAATTGCTTGAAAATCCTTTTACAATACACAGGATCCAGTGACTTCTTGCCCATCTGGATAGGAGCTGAATATCTTGTTTTTTTGATTGTTCTTGCATATATTGCATGGTCGGTTGACCCTTGCCTTACGAAGACTACGCCTCCTTTCTCCAAACAACTTTACCAATGTCTTGCTCGACATTGATGGAATCTTAGGCATATGAAGGGACCTCATGAACTTCAAGAGGCCTGATAATTAGGCCCTTCTTGGGCTCTTTATACCATTCAGGCTCTGTGTCTTTAAGAAATTCTATAATTTCGTTTGTAGGGATTGGCGATATAGCTGTATTCGGGTTTTCTTTTATGTCTTCGAGATATAGCTCTATTGCTGATTTGAGATTTTTTTCAACATCTGCAAGGTCACTTCCTCTTGCTGAAACATTTAATTCAAGGCAAATCGCAACGTATTCAAGCTTACTCTTTCGAACCATAGCTGTATACTTCTTTTCCATCAATCCCTCCATCTTGCATACTTTTATTACTGCTCATTATACCACAATGGATCGGCATTTCGTAAAATTTAATCTGTGAGGACATGGAAGTTTTCGGGTAGGTTGGGGTCGGGCCAAGCCGTAAAGGCTGTTTTGAGTTTTGACCCCCGACAGAGGCATTCGAGGGCGTGGTTTTGAGTTAAAAAAACAACAATATTGGCTTAAAGTGCTGTTTTTGGGGGCAATTTGTAACAAAGGGGTACGATGCGGCCGTCTTAAATTCCGTAATTCGTAACTGGGAAAAGGCCTGCCCTGCTAAGACGCTGTTGCAGTTCTTGGCCAGGGGTTCAAGAGGAAAGGAAAGGAGCGGGGAGGAAGGAGATTAAATTCTGCAATCTGATATCCGCAATGGGATGGGGGGACGGACGGGGATGTAGTTTCGTTGATTCCGTTTACAGCCGGTTTTAATCGGGCAGGATGGCCGGGAGACCTCATAACATTATAAACATCTCCCCAAACACTTCCGATAATGAGAGAAATCCGAAACCTGCATCGTAATTTTGTCTTGAAAAATGTAAGACCATAATATAGACTTAATATAGACTTATTTATTCAATGGAGGTTATTTTAATGAAATTAAGTGAAAGCGTTAAACCCATAAGCTATTTTAAATCCCATGCCTCTGAAGTGATACGTGAAGTTGTGGAAAATCATAATACTTTTGTTATTACTCTAAACGGTGAAGCAAAGGCCGTTGTTCAGGATATCAGGGAATATGAAAAAATGCAGGAAAGTCTTGCAATGCTTAAAATCCTTGCACTAAGCCGCAAGGATTTAGAAAATGGGAAATTCAGGGAGGTTAAAGATGTGTTTCAGGATATAAGAAAACATGCCAAAGAGTTCATGGGAACATGAAGGCTACTATTTATATAGTTGAAGATGCAGAAATAGACCTCTTTGATATCTACCGGTATGTTGCACAGAATGATTCTATTGAAAAGGCGGATAAGCTTATCAGTAAACTTGAGCAGACGGTTATGAAACTTGAAACCATGCCCTCAAGAGGACATGTGCCTCCCGAATTAGATCGGCTTAGCATTCTTGAGTACCGGGAAATATTTTATAAACCATACAGGATTATTTACCAGGTAATTAAGTCAGACGTTTATGTCCATTGTGTGCTTGATGGTAGAAGGGATTTGCAGGATTTACTGCAAAAAAGGCTTTTAAGATGATGCCGTCCAGCTTTCTATTACCGTAATCATGCTTAATTATTGTATATTTCATTTTAAAGGGTTACATTATTTATGCCAACAGAACTTATGGAAAAATAGACAATGAATTGTTATAAGTGCGGCACAAAAATGGAATATATCAATACCGATCTTCCATTCAAGATTCAAACCAATTCAATCGTTATTATCAAAAAATTACCTGTGTGGCAATGTGTAAACTGCAACGAATATCTTATTGAAGACGGTGTCATGAAAAAGGTGGATGACCTGTTGGCCAACATTGACAGTAAGGTCGAGGTTGAAATCCTCAGCTATGCAGCCTGAAAATTTCATAACGTTACATTTACATGCGCCATCATATTTGGGGTAATGATATGGAAAGCTTACTGATCGGGGCGTAGATATCGTTGCAGAGAAACAAACTTTTTGGAATATCGGAAAGAGGAATGCATGTTAAGAAATAACGTCCTTGTCACATACACTTATTCGGTAAACCGCTATTGATGCACTCGTAAAAAGTCGATTTTTTCTTTTTCGTCATTCCGTGCCTGACACGGAATCCAGTGAATTCAATTAGTTCTGGACTCCGGTTTTCACCGGAGTGACGGATTTGGGACTTTTTACGAGACCATCACTATTAATATGGATGTAGATATGCTATTCTTATCATAAGAAAATCTCTTGTATAGGGAGGCTGGGTATGAGGCAGTATAAAATTATTGTCGAGAAGCACCCCGATGGATATGTGGCATACCCACTTGGGATAAAAGGGGTTGTTATAGGCGAGGGCAATACATACGAAGAGGCTCTTTCAGATATAAAATCAGCAATTAGATTCCATGTTGATACATTTGGGGCTGATGTTCTCGAAGTTGATCCGCCTATTCTTGAAGCCTTTGTTGCAGAGACTGGAATATAGTGACAATATTAAAATTCCCGGTTGATGCCCCAAAACAAAAAGTTATCAAATCCTTGGAGCTTTTAGGCTTCCGTTTGGTTCGCGAAAAGGAACATATCTCAATGGAGCGCATCAACAACGATGGTTCAAAGACACCCCTTACTTTACCAAATCATACAAGAATAAAATCATCAACACTTAGAACGATATGCACACAGACAGGGATTTCAAGGGATGATTTTCTTGATGCTTATGAAAAAAGCTAATACCTGTTTGCAGATAACATCCGTATGGACAATTTAGAATTGCGGAATGTAGATTGCGGAATGCGGAATGAAAATTCAGATTGCCCATCACGGGGGGCTTATGAAACATTATGAATACTCGTGCAGTCATTGCAACTATTTCATAGAGACAAGCGGGCCGTGGCCTTATTATGGAAATAACACGAGGAAACTCTGTCGACAAGGCTATACGGGCAGCATTTCGGAGCCGATTCACGGGTTGATTGCACAAATCTATTGCCCTGGTTGTGATAAGGAAAAGGAATACATTATAGTTGAATACAAGACGCCTCTTCATACGGTTGATGATATCTGGCTCAGGAATGTTCAGCGAAAAGCTAAAATGACCTGTTATAAATGCAAAAGCCCTGTTTACCTGGTTTTGCCTGAAGGGTCTGTAAAATGCCCGCGATGCAAGAAGGGTGTATTTGAATCTTTTGAAGCAATAGAAGACCAGCCCTCTACGAATCATATTCCTCCTCCCAAAAACCCTTTGGTGGTAAAGCAAGGCGGAAAAACAATCCATATTCCGAAACCCACCATTGTTATAGACTCGGCAGAACACATGGGCTATACATTCGGCAGATTTACAAACTGGTTTTCCGGGACAGTCCGCAGAAGATTACCTGCCGGAGATTACACTTTGCTTGGAATGGAACATGAAATAGCAGTGGAGAGAAAAACCCTCCCGGATCTGGTGAACTCCATCATTCAGGAAAGGGGCAACTTTATATCAAGATGCGAAAAGCTCTCGTCTTTCAAGAAAAAATGTTTTGTCATTGAAGGCACCTTGAGTTCGTTAAAGACCCCCTATGAAGAATCACATGCCCACCCTAATGCCGTCCTGGGCAGCATTATAGCAGCACAGGAAAGATGGGATATTCCTGTGCATTTTCTTGATACGTTTCTCCTTGCAGAAGAATTTGTGGCAAGTATGTTAAGCAAATACCATGCCTATCGATGGCTTGAAACAAACGGCTATAAGCGTTGTATTATAGAAGGCGATATATGATTGAACGACCCCGCAGCAAGCTTCGCAGGATGTGTTTATGAAACCGCTCGTCCACGCCTCCACTCGGAGCAGGCGCAAAAAGAAATGCCCGGGACGAGAATCGAACTCGTACAGTGGGAACCACCGAGGGATTTTATGTACAAATCTTGTCTGAACCCGTATCATTCACGAAGCATTGATAATACACACAAATCTAACAGTATCAGACAGTTACGCTCAATCGGCGATCTCAAACTATGCACCATGAAAATGCATTATATACTCGCAGACGGGCATAAAATGGGCATAAAGCCTTGAACCGGAGGGGAGAAATCCCCTCCTATTTCTTCACGCAACAAGCAAAAGCATTCTTCATCAAGATCGATGCCTATCAGTTTGAACCCCTCCGGAAGACCTACTGGACAAAAACTATACAGTTGTTCAATAGTGAATAGATTTCTTCCTGCTATACGTAACATATCCTGCTTTCTCTCGTAATGTTAGTTAGTTACACCATGTTTTCCTTTATCCATTTTTCGTCCAATTCAAACTCATCCTCTCCGTTTGGCTGGGTCCTCTGTAAAACAACCTCAATGGCTCTGAAGTAGTCCCTCTGCACTTTGAGATTGGAGACCTTGCAGTAGCGCTGAGTCGTGGTAACCTTGG
>CAIJOT010000073.1 GCA_903822335.1 uncultured delta proteobacterium | reverse complement strand
GTACATCGACAACAATGACAGCATTCTTATCGGCTGCAAAAACCATTGTCACAGGAAACGCAAAGCATACCGTAACCATAATTACGACCTGAATCAAAATAGTTGTCCATTTCATAATATTCCTCCTTTATTAAATATTTGTTTAATTATTAAATATAGCTTAAAATTTGTCAAGTTTTTTTATCTTCTCCCTTCTATATTTCTTATAAATCATCCCTCGTCTTAGCGCGGCGGTTGTCCTTCGTCCATCGTGGATGGTACAAGCTCTATCACCGTCACCTCTGGTGGTGTGAGGAAGCGGATTGGTGGCCCCCAGGTCCCTGAACCTCGACTCGCATACATGCGGGAATTACTCCCGAAACTGAAATACCCCGCATAGGTGGGGAAAAATAGTTTCGTGAGATATCTGAAAGGAAAAATCTGCCCTTTGTGGGTATGCCCTGAAAGCTGTAAATCAAAAAGACCAACAACATCCTTTTCGACAACTGGCCTATGTTTCAGCAGGAGAGTAAACTTTTCAGAAGGAAACCCGGAAAGCAGTACTTTTTCTGAAATATCCTTATAAATACCTGCAGTTTTTCCTGCAATGTCATCTACGCCAACAATATTCATCAATCCCAAAATGGTTAACCCTTCGCCTCGCAACATCCTGAACCCTGCTTTTTCTGTAAAATCAACGGCATTCCTGATGCCTGCGTAAAATTCATGATTTCCTGTAACGGCAAACTTTCCATACCGTGGATTTATTTCCCTGAAGAGCTCGGCTAACCCGTCAAGGTGGTCAAGTTGACCGTCCACAAGGTCACCGGTAGATACAAGGATATCGGGATTCTCCTTCTTCACCACATTGAGAATCTTCTTCAGCCTTTCTTCTCCTACGATAAGGCCAATGTGGACATCTGAAATCTGGGCTATTTTCAGACCCCCAGCCTCCTTGGGAATCTTTTCCGTCCTTATTACTATTGTCACAGTACGTATATCCCTTGCTTCAAAGTACCCATACACTACAGCGGATAGGGAGCATACAATAGATACAAGAAAAAATAATCGGTACGGTGTGGTAAGGCTGGAAAAATCCCTCTGGGATATTAGCCCGGCCAGATATAACACCAAACGGCAGCCATCAATTAAGATTGAAAGGGAAAAGAACAAAAACAGGAATGCCATCCAGGTGTATCCGGCATAAGCCATAAAACGAGCTATACACTCATGCCCTGCCCTCTCTGACAAACGAACAATGAATGGGGCTAACACCATTATCAACAAACATGTGGCAAAAAAGATTCCGATCTTTATTCCAAAAGGAAAAACATACCTTGTCTTTTGAAAGAAATAAAAATGCATTCCACCATAGAGGAGGAAAAAAGTGGCGAGAAATAAGCTCAAATATATCTACCTAAATTATTGATGTGGGTAACGCAATATATATCCTCTATCATGTATCGTTTTAAATCGTCTCTTCCACCTGCAAGATAAAAGTTTTTATCCCGCCTTTTGGGTGTTCTTGTTTTAATTGCTTTATTAAATCTGTAATGGCTGGTACTTTTTCATCCTCAATCACTACAGCGAGGACATTATTCTTGCCGGGCCAGTAGTGGGTGCCGAGCTTGGGCTCTGTCTCCGTTCCTTCCCCGTATGCCTCTTTCCACCTGGTGTATCCTTTCACCTCTGCTTTTTTAAATGCAGTGCTAACAGCCTCACCTAACGCATCGCTGTATACAAGGACAAGCATTTTCATGGCTGTACCTCCATCGTCCCTCGCCCCTCGTCCTTCTGTTTTCGTCTCATCACCTTTCCTTGCATTTCATCAAACAGATCATATGCAACGGGCACCACTACAAGTGTTAAGAACAGCGAAGTGAGAAGCCCGCCGATTGTTGCAAGTGCCATAGGGGCACGAGTTTCAGCGCCCTCGCCAATACCTATTGCAATCGGCATCATCCCGAATATCATGGCGAATGTCGTCATAAGAATTGGACGGAGCCTTACAGGCCCTGCCTGAAGTACTGCATCTTTCCTTGACATACCTCTTGCTCTCAGTACATTCGTATAATCAACAAGCAAAATAGCGTTTTTCTTCACAAGCCCCATAAGCAAGATAAGCCCTATAAAACTGTAAATATTAAGCGTCTGGCCAAAAATCAGGAGAGCCGCAAAGGCACCAATAAAAGAAAAAGGCAGAGAAAGTAATACCGTAAAAGGATGGACAAAGCTTTCAAACTGGGCAGCAAGAACCATATATGCCATTATAATACCGAGCATCATTGCAAACATCAGGTAGCCAAAGGACTCTGCCATTACATCTGCCATCCCTTTGTATCTTCCTGAATATTCAGTCGTAAGTACCTTCGCAGATATATTGTTAAGCTCTTCTACAGCCTGACCGAGAGGTTTTAATTCAAGGTTTGCAAAGATTGTGATAGCCCTCTGCCTGTCAACCCTATTAATGATACTTGAACCACCTGCTTCCTGAAACGTCGCAATATTTGAGAGTTGCACAAGGCGTCCATCTTTCGCTCTTACATACATTTTTCCGATGTCATCAGGGTTCATCCTGTCTTTCTGGATTAATCTCGCCCTCACATCATACCGTCTTCCCTTCGCTTCGTCCTTAAATTTTGTAATGTCTACCTCTCCACTTATCAGAAAATTCACTGCTTCAGCAACCGTAGCAACATCAATACCCAGATCCGCTGCCTTATCCCTGTCAATGAGCACACGAACTTCAGGTTTTCCGGTTTCAAGGGATGTATCAGCATCAACAATACCCGGGAGTTTTGAGAACTGACCCAAAATGTCACGTGTATATGTTTCAAGATTTTTAAGATCCCTGCCCCTTATACTGTATTGAATCGCAACCTGCCTCTGTCCTCCGCCAATCATGGATACATCCTCAACAGAAGCCCTTAAGCCCGGTATGGCTTTAAAGGCTTTTCTCACCTCTGCCTTGATCTGGTCCTGGCTTTTCTTCCTCTGAGACTTTGGCTTCAGGTTTATCATCATGTTTGCTTTGTTTGCTTCTTGTGTTGCACCTCCTCCCTGTGAGTAAAGGATTGTCCTCACTTCAGGAAATTGTTTCATTATCCCGTCAGCGCGTTTGGCCATACGATCAACCTCTTCCACAGCATAATCAACAGGCATCTGTAGCCTGATAATAAATCTGCTCTGGTCTTCTGAAGGGGCAAACTCTTTACCTATAAATCTGGTAAAGAAGAGGCTTCCAAAAAATATAGCTACTGCAAGAATTAAAACAGTCTTTCTTCGGTTGAGGGCAAAGGCAAGGAGTTTTCTGTACTGTCCCTCGAGTCTCTCATATTGATTTTCAAGCCAGTTAGATACCTTTTTGAAATAATGATGACGAACGAATCTGCCGTAAAGAGACGTAGGATTATTTTCGCCGGTTTTACCAACCTCTGAATCCTCATGTTTTTTCAGAAACAATGACGACATCATTGGCGTGAGTGTAAATGAGACAAACCATGAGACCATAACAGCAAACACAACGGTCATACCAAACTGGAAGAAAAATCTTCCAATTATCCCTTTCATAAACGCTACAGGAATAAATATCACTATTATTGCAAGGGTTGTTGCAGAAACCGCAAGACCTATTTCCGATGTGGCAAAAAATGCGGCTTCCCGTGGAGCCATACCTTCTTCGATATGTCTTTGGATATTTTCTATTACTATAATCGCATCATCAATGAGAATACCTATGGACAGGGAAAGGGCAAGCATTGACATATTATTGAATGTAAAACCAAAGGCGTTCATAAAAGCAAATGTCGCGATGACAGATGTGGGTATTGCCAAAGCACTGATGATAGTTGTTCTTATGTTTCGTAAAAACAGAAGGACTGCTAAAACCGCAAAAAAACCTCCATATATAAGATGGTGTTGTACTTCACTGATAGAACGTTTGATAAAATCCGACTGGTCAAACCCTATGTACAGGTCCATCCCTGCCGGCAGTGTTTTTCTTATTACTTTCAGTTCCTTCTTTACCGTATCTATAACTTCAACTGTATTAGTTCCTGACTGTTTTTGAATACCCATATTTACGGAACTTACACCGTTATACCTTGCAATACTCCGCTTTTCCTCCATGCCGTCTTCTGCACGCCCTATGTCCTTAATCTTAACAGCAGCTCCCCTGGAATAGCCCACAACAAGGTCGTTGAATTGCTGTATCGTCGGGAATTCACCTTTTATCTTTACGGTATACTCTTTCGTATCACTCTCAATCCTTCCACCGGGCAGTTCAACGTTTCCCCTTTGCAGTGCGCTCAATACGTCTTGTGCAGTAATGCCGTAAGACCTCATTTTATCATTATCCAGCCAGACCCTTGCCTGTCTGAGACGCAAACCATACATCCTGACAGCCCCGACGCCATTGATTCTCTGGAGTTGTTCCTTCAACACTTCATCTGCATAGGTAGAAAGCTCTCTCGCTGACTTTTCACCAGAGAGTGCAAACCACAAAACAGGTGATGCATCCGGGTCTACCTTTTCTATAATTGGTTCCTCAATGTCCGTAGGTAGTTTTTTTCTGATAACAGATACCTTCTCCCGCACATCCTGCACAGCGAGGTCAATGTTCCTTTCGAGGACAAACTCAACAGTTACAACGGACATACCCTCTGTGCTTGTGGATGTAATAGTTTTCACGCCGTTTATCGTATTCACGGACTCTTCAATTTTGTCTGTAACATCTATATCCATGATTTCAGAACTTGCCCCTTTAAGCTCCGTTCTGATATTTACAATGGGTATATCAATCTTCGGGAAAAGGTCAACCCCTATATTCGGGTAACTTATAACACCGAGCACAACAAGCGCTAACACCATCATTGTTGCAAAGACCGGTCGTTTTACAGATGTATCAGCTAACCACATATCAATATCCTTCGGATGGTTCGGAGTTTTGAGTTATAAATTCGTAGTTTAAAATCAATCCGCTTTTCACTTCTTATCCCCACTCGTAGACGTTTGCACACTTACTTTTGCATTCTCTGACAGGGTTTGTTGACCTGCGACCACTACTTTTTCCCCTTCCTTCAAACCTTCAACAACTTCCATAAACTCCCCGTATTTACTTCCGAGTTTAACCTTTCTTTCTTTTGCCCTGTCGCCCTCAACCACAAAAACTCTCACTATTTCCGCTTCATATAAAAGTGAAGTAACCGGAACAACAATGGTATTCCTTGCCTCTCCGGTATAAAGTATCACCTTGGCGAAAAGTCCTGGTTTTAAGATTTCATTGGGGTTAGGAACCAGCGCTTCCACCATAAGCGTCCTTGTCTTGTCATCAAGGCTTGGATAAATGATACTCGCCTTCCCCTTAAATTCCTTATCAGGAAAAGCGCCTACTTTTAATATGACATCCTGTCCTGCTTTCAATTTGCCGACATCCTTTTCAGGCACTGCAAAATGGAGTTTTAAAGGATTCGATTGAATGATAACAAAAAGTTGGGTGCCATTCTTTACAAAATCTCCCATGGAAACCTTTACCTCTTTTACTACACATGCAAGGGGAGAATATATTCTTGTTTTTGCAAGTTTTTGTTTCGCTATGGATAAATCTGCTTTTACCCTGTCAATTTCAGCTTCAGCAAGTGAAAGTCTTGTTGACACATCATCAAATTGTTGTTTTGTAACAAGCTCTTCTTTATAAAGGGCTTCCTTTCTTTGAAATTCCAATTTTGTATTGGCAAGGGACGCCTCTGCCTGTTTTAATAATGCTTCGTCCCTTTTGACCTCATTACCATAGTCTGTATCATCAATCATGGCAAGCATCATGCCCTTTGAAACGTGCACCCCCTCATCAACTTTGACGCTCTTTAAAATGCCATCAACTTCTGCACTAATAAAAACCTCTTCATTAGGGGTTAGTGTGCCTGTGGCCTCAATAAAAGGCCGTAGAGGCTTTGTCTCGGTTGCCTGTATCTGGACGTTAAAGGTCTTTTCTTCAGCAGTTTTCGCCTCTTTATTTTTGCAACCCGCTAAAAACAGTGAACTGTGAACAGCGAACAGCGAACAGATACATATAAAGAATAAAATTCTCTTCTTCATTTTTTACCTAACTCCTTTTCTCAAGGTTCAAGGGATCGAAGATTTTATGGGTCACTCCGAACTCCCGACTCCGAACTTATCACTGACTTTAAGAGCGTTCCCGCTGCACGTTTTACTTTCAAGATAGATTGTTGATGATTATACACTGCATCTATTAACTGTCTCTCTGCTGTGACAAGCAGGGTATTAGCATCCATGACATCTAGGCTGTTGGCAAGACCAAATTCAAATTGCCGTGAAATTGCATGATAGTTATCCTTCGCAAAGGCAAATTGATCTTCGAGGGACTTCAGCACGCCGCTCTGTGTAACATAGTCGAGATATGCATTCTCAACATCAACATCAATAGTTTTTTTCAGGTCTCCAATGGCAAGTTCTGCCTGCCTTTTTTTTGCAAGTGCTTCTTTCACCTCTGCATTTCTTAAACCTCCCTCAAAAAACGGGAAGTTTAGCCTGAGCCCGCCATACACACTCTCCCTCACGAGACCTCCAGTCTCCGGTGTTTCCTGTTTTTTCGTATACGCTCCCTCAACGGAAAGGGTAGGCCAGTATGCTCCCCTTGCATATCTTACCAGGTCTTCTGCTATCCTTTTCTGTATATTGACAGATTTTAACTCCGCACGCTCAGCGTTTGCCTTATCTTTCAGACAATCTACTGTTAACGGCTGACAGTATGCAATTCTGTCTGACGACTTCTCGTTTTCTTTCACGTCAAAATCGCCCTCTATTCCCACCATCCTCGCAAGAACTACCTTTGCAAGTTGAAGGCTGTTCGTCGTTCTTATTAATTCTGATTGGGCACCTGATAACTCAGCTTCCGCCCGTAAGAGGGCTGTTTTAGTAACCTCTCCCACCTTCAGCCTCGTCGCTGCTGCCTGCCTATGTTTTGTAAGCCTCTCCACATTTGATTTCGCAATATCAAGAGCCTTTTTGGCCTTCAAGAAACCGTAATAGGCAGTAGCAACATTCAACATATACCCTTCTTTCACCGCAAAAAGGTCGTACTTGCTTTTTTCTATGCCATCCTTTGTAATTCTAAAAGCAGTGACCTCCCTTCCATTTAACGTCACAGACTGGTCAAGCCGTACCCCCCACATCGCTCCTTCATCAGGCTGCACATAGGTGCCGGTATCCCCTAATACGCTATTATTATACTTAGTGTAACCTCCAACGGCAGAAAGTTTAGGCATCAATACTGACATTGCCTTATCTTTAACCCTCTCAGCAACATAAAGGTCTTCCTCTGTTGTCTTTATCTTTTCAGAACGCTCAAGGGCAAGTTTGTAGAGGTCTTCAAGGCTGTATTCTGCCGCAACAATAGGTATAGCTGATAACAATATAAGTAAACATGAAAATATGAATTTTTTCATCTCATTCCCTCATCTTCATAACTTGTCAGCTTCTGCCTTTGAACTCATTCGTCTTCTCATTCGCCGGCTTATCGTTCCTCCTTAAAAGCCCGTAAAGTATGAGCTTACTGCACTCCTCTGGCGTAAAAAGATTATACGCATCCACCACCATAGAAAGGACAAAACCCCTTAATGTCCCCATAATGATTTTTGTCGTCTCTTTTACATCACACTCGCTGAAATCACCAGAGTCTATACCTTTTTTCAATATCTCCTCTATCAATGTTCTCTGTTTTTTAAAAAAACTCCTTTTCAACCCAAGTCCAAATGTAAACCCACGTTCCTTACTCTGGGTAAGGATGAGCTCCTTGTGTCTTTTTGCATATTCAAGGTTGATAGTGATAAATAAGGTAATTGCCTCTACCGGATTTTTTACCCCTTCCAACGCTTTCTTCAATTCTTGAGAAAGGTCACCGAGCCGTTTTTTCATTAAGGTCAAACAGAGTTCTTCTTTATTTTTGAAATGAATATAAAGCCCACCAACACTGATTTTAGCGTTATGTGCAATCATCCTCATGCTTGCACCTCTGTACCCATATTCCGAAAATATTTTCAGGGCAGCATTAAGGATATTGCTTTTTGAATCTATTCCTGAACGTCTGTTCATATGAATGTTCAGTTTATATAAATGAAGGAATCCTGTCAAATAAAATAATGTATCTGAACTTATAAATTGATTATATTCTTAAAAATAATGCGAGATGATATGCTGCCATCCCACCGCCAAAGGAAATGATAAGCATAAATATGAAAGAGGTGATAAACCATCTCCAGTTTCCCATTTCCTGCCTCATAACAGTGATTGTGGGCATACAGGGGATAAAAAGCATTAACACGACAAGAAAAGATAATGCTGATGCGTGATTTATTACAGCAGGCAAAACACTTATCAATCCCTGTTCCCCAACATTATAGAGTATGCCAAGTGTCGCTATTGAGTTCTCTTTTGCAACAATACTCGATATAAGAGCGATAATCATTTTCCAATCCAGGCCAAGAGGAATACCTATAGGTTCAATAAAACGGCCGATCCAGGCAAGCATACTATATTCTATCTTTCCTCCTGGGATGTTAGACATGATCCAGATCAATATAGAAAAAACAAGTATAACGGTCCCCGCCTTCTTTATAAATGCCAGTGTTCTACTCCAAACAGTCAATACTATTGTCTTCAAGTCAGGCTTATGGTACAGCGGGAGTTCCATAATAAAAGGCACAGGTCCCCCTTTTAAAAATATTCTGCTTATTATCATGCCAGCAATGCCTAATGTCACTATATTCAAGGTCACAAGCAACCATGAGATGAGCAATGCTTTTTCAGCAAATATTGCAGCTGTAATGAATGTCAAAGCCGCCAGTCTTGCCGTGCATGGCACAAAAGGCGTAAGGAATATGGTAAGCAATCTCGCCCTTTTCGATTCAACTATCCTTGCTCCAAGCACTGAGGGAACGTTACATCCAAACCCAAGACACATAGGTAAGAAGCTCTTGCCGTGAAGCCCAATGATGTGCATAAATTTATCCATAACAAACGCTGCTCTTGCCATATAACCGACATTCTCAAGAAATGTCATGGAAATGAAAAATATTATCAGGAGCGGGATAAATGTGAGCACGGAACCAACCCCTCCTATGATACCATTCACAAGTATTCCTCTAATCCACCAAGGTTCACCGGACAGTGACACATCAATCCATTGTCCCAGTGAACCCACAATAGAAGCAAGTAGTTTCTGGACAGGAAAGCCTATTTTAAAAGTCAATGCAAAGATGAGAGCAAGTATTCCTAAAAGGATCGGGATACCAAAGACAGGACGGGTAAGCACATGGTCTATACGGTCAGTCATAAGCACCTGCCCTCTCTTAAACCTTGAAATAGCAGCCCGTGTTACCTCTTCTATCCAGTCATATCTTCCACCAACGACTGCACGAAGGGCATCCTCGTGTTTAATAAGGAGTAACTGAACTTCATTCCATGCGTCATCTGGCATAAGGCTTTTCATTGTTTCTGATATTTCTGGATCACCCTCCATAAGCTTTGTTACTATCCAGGTATCTGTATATGGAAAGGGGACGTGTTCCTTTGCCAGGTCAATGAGCCGATGATAAATAACCCTATGGTCGAGAGATACATCAGGTATTCTTGGGTTATACTCTGATTCTCCTTCTGAAATTCTAATTATCTGTGAAACAAGTTCTTTTATCCCCCTATTTTTTATCGCTACCATTGGGATTACAGGCAATCGAAGGGACTCTTGGAGGGCATCGATGTCTATGTGCATGCCCTGCCCTGTCGCTACATCAATCATATTTATCGCAACTATAACAGGAGAGCCGAGAAGGAGTAATTCAGAAAGAAGATAGAGGCTTCGTTCTAATGCAGCAGCATTCACTAAAAGGACAACAATGTCAGGATGCTCGTGGATTATGAAATCTCTTGCAACTTTCTCCTCCTCAGAAAATGCACTCAGACTATACGTTCCCGGCAGGTCTACAATTCTTATTTCCACATCCCCAGTTATGTGTATTCCTTCCTTCTTTTCGACTGTCTTCCCTGGCCAATTCCCTACGTGCTGGGATAAGCCTGTAAGAACATTAAATACTGTTGACTTTCCAACATTGGGTTGACCTGCAAGGCCAACGAGGAGTGTTTTTCTTGCTGGTATTTGACTTACCTGATCTTTTAAGTTTTGGGTTTTCACGACCAGAATTTTTTCTGCCTGTCCTCTCCCGAGGGCAACTCGTGTGTCAGATGCAAATACAATGACCAGACCCCCGCTGTTTCGAAGAACTTTAATCTTCGTGCCAGGGGCAATCCCCATACCTGCAAGTCTACTGGTCAATTTTTCCCCACCAGACAATGAGTAAACTATACCCTCTTCACCTTCCTCAAGAGAAGTGATAGAGACTGGTTCATTGTTCATATTGTTGTTTATACTATGTATTTTTGAATAATGTCAATGAAAGCAATTTTCTGAAGACAAAAGGCTAATGGTTAGTTTTCAATGTTATGAGCTTTCCCCCTGCCTTGTAAACCTCGTTCAAGGCTGTTGGATGGTCAAGGATTGCACCCTTCTTGTCAATCCCTAAGAAACTCAACGTCTCATGCTCCTGAACACTGATAGTTCTGAAAAATGCTGTAGCAGTAGCTCCGCCACATTCAATACCTATCTCCTTCTTCGTCCCGCCGACAAGCAATAGTAGCCCTTTTCTTCTATACGGGCCTTCAGGTATAGGTCGTTTCAACAGGTATTTTTCACACCAGAATGCCTGGCAACGGTCTATCATGATTTTTGTCTGGGCGGAAAGGCCAAAGAAAAATATAGGGGAGGCAACGATCACCCTGTCTGCCTCCCTTATCGCATCATACACTTCACCCATATCATCCTTCACAACACATAGACCGGTTTCTTCACAACCACCGCAATTCTGACATGGTCTTATGTTCATCTCGTTGAGTCTGAATAACTGAATCTTATGTTGCGACTTATCTATTGCTTTTAGTACTTCCTTAAGTAGTATATGAGAATTACCATCTACTCTCGGACTACCGTGGAAAGCTATTATCTTCATCTAAATCTCATTTTCGCACATCGTCGTTCGTACATCGTACATCGATAAAAAACCGCACATCGTATCTCGTGAAACGCATTTAACACTTCACGAACGACGCTTCACGGCATTTTATTCGACTTTATAAAAAGCCATCTTCTTCGCACCACAGACTGGACATACATCAGGTGGTTCTCCTTCAACAGTGTTGCCACATACCTTACAGATATAGTAGTCAACTTCCTGGTTTTTCCCAAGACTGTCAAGCGCTTTTTTATAAAGCCCTGCATGAACCTTCTCGACCTCGTTTGCAATATGGAAACTTCTCATCGCTGATTTATTGCCTTCATCCTTTGCCTTTTCAATCATCTCAGGATACATTTTCTGGAACTCATGGGACTCACCGTTAATTGCCTCTACAAGATTTTCTTTTGTGCTTTTGATACCATTCAATTCCTTCAGATGGTTATGGGCATGGACTGTTTCCGCTTCAGCGACTGCCCTGAATAACTTTGCCACCTGTTTAAACCCCTCACCCTCTGCCTTTTTTGCAAAGGCAAGATACTTTCTGTTTGCCTGTGATTCTCCGGCAAAGGCTTCCTTAAGATTTTCTTCAGTCTTTGACATCATTACACCTCCGGTTTTTAATTAATAGTTGATGAGTGCATGAACGTATGAGTTTATGGGGTATACAATCCTCCCATCTTCTCATCCTCACCTATTTCACTTTCTCAAAGGCATCCTTGGGTGCACTACACACAGGGCATGTCCAGTCATCAGGAAGCTTCTCAAAAGGTGTGCCCTCCACTTTTTCGTCATACTCATAACCACATACGGAACATTTCCACATAATTTCCTCCTTTTTTAACAAATATTGTAGATTCCCACGGGCAAGCTCGTGGTACTGTTAATACATATGCTTCGCGTAAATAACGGAAGCATTCACCCACGTTTAAAAACGTGGTACTCTGCTGGCTTGCGTCACCGGGTACCCGTGGTATTACACGGGTGTTGGAATCTATCCAGCTTGCACAGCGAGCGAGAGGGGGAGGCCCCACAAGCTTTGCTTGGGGAGGGGGCGACGTAAGCCCCGGTAATAGGTGGGTAAAAGAGTGAATGAGTGTATGTGGTACATCCACCCTCCCATCTTCCCATTTTCATGTTTTCTCATTTTCCAAGCTTTTCATGATATTCCTTCACTTTCTTCGCAAACTCCCTTCCAAACTCATAACATTTCTGTTCATCCTCAACAGACGGTTTATACTGTACTTGAATTCCCGGCTCCACGACTTCAAGTCCCATACGTTTCAATGCATCATACGCTTCTTTTACCGCACCTCCTCCCCATCCATAACTTCCAAAGGCACCTATTATCCTGTTCTTTGGTCTTAATCCACCAAGATGGTATAAAAATTCTGAAACTGATGGGAACATCACGTTATTGATCGTAGGTGTTCCTATAAGACAGCCCCTCGATTTCCAGAATTCTTTTATCGCAACGCTCATTGGTGTTGCTCTGAGCTTAATCACCTTACAGTCAACACCTTCATCCTTTATGCCCTGCATCAATGGGATTGTCATATATTCTGTGCTATGCCACATAGTGTCGTAAACGATTGCTACCTTCAATCCTGCCTTGCCTTCTGCCATATCAAGATACATCTGTATAATTTTATTGGGATCTTTCCTCCATATGATACCGTGGTCAGGAGCAATCATGTCAATCTCAAGGCCAAGCTTCACAATATCGGCAATTTTCCCCTTTATTAACTGACCGAAAGGCATAAGTATATTTGCATAATAATCAACAACAGCATCCTCAAGCTCAAAGAGGGAAGCACACTCTACAAATTCATCATCAAACCTTGCTGCTGTTGCAATGTGTTGCCCGAATGCATCCTGCGAAATGAGTAACTTTGCTTCTTTCACATAAGTCACCATTGAGTCGGGCCAATGGAGCATTGGTGTTTCAAGGAACAGCAGGTTGTATTTGCCAGTATTCAATGTATCGCCTGTCTTTACAATCTTAAATGTCCATTGTGATGTATCAAAATACCTGTCAAGCCCTTTCTTACCTCTTTCTGTTATATAAATCGTGGCATTGGGTATGAGTCTCATGATGGCGTCAATCGCACTTGCATGGTCAGGCTCTATATGGTTTATCACAAGGTTTACTATACGGGATGGGTCAATAATACTTCTTATATTTTCAATTGTTACAGAGTAAAAATCATGTTTTACTGTATCAATGAGTGTAATATCCTTATCATTAATCAAGTAATTATTATATGTTGTTCCATTTTGTGTGATATAACCATGAAAATCCCTTACACCCCAGTCTATTGCTCCCACCCAGTAAATATCAGGTTTTATCTCTACCGCTTTCATTGTCCCTCCTGGTTTTCGTTATATTCAAAAATAAGACAATAAAGTTAACATATCAAGGTGACGGTTGTCTATACCACTCATAAATCATACGGAAAATAAACTATTCTATTATGAGTCCTGTTATGATTGACGGCTGAATTTCAAGATGGTATGTGTCAACGGGAATGGCAAACCTATAATTTTTTCAAAATCGCCTACTATTGAAAATTGGCAAATACACCTACAAGGCGAGCATGCAACCCTTAGCCGAAACCCGTTGATTACGGAAGTAAATAGAGTACCGACTGCAATCACCAGAACCTACTAATGGGCTGGCCAAGAATCGTTCGACTACTCTCAGTAGCCCTTAATCTCATGGTACATATTGCAGAACTTAGAAGCCCCATACAGATCGGGAAAAAGAGTTAGGTGATTAATGTTCATTCTGTTTAAAGCTTTGAGACAAGGTTTGCGATCCTTATCTGGTATAAGCATTTTCATAACCATGTATTCGCTATTCCCAACAAAGTTTTTTTCCACCCATGATTGAACATCAGAATTAAACGGGAACCGTGTAAAAAGGCCTGCTTGGTTCACCAGCCGCTGATTTTCATCTGAAAGAGGCCGAACGAATTCAACCTCCCGGCCTTTCGGCATAATGCCATAGGGAAGTGCCAGCATGTTTGCCACTTTCTTTTTCCCAGAGTCAATGTCTTCTTTATCCTGCAGCCACTTTTTTTGTTTTTCAGCGAGCAACTCATCGGCCTTTATTTCCACGCTCGGCTTGTGTAATGCGTACACTGCGCGAAAGTCTGTCTGTTCTTCCCCGGTCCCAATGAACGCGAAATAGACAGCCACATATGGAGACTCGGTCCAATCCAGTAACGGCGTCGCAAGGCCATGATGCTGCCCGAGAGCCCACCAATCGTTATCGGTTTTGAGAAATGGAGGGTTAGGTCCCCTGCGGCCACGAGCCGCAAACTGAAATTGCTTTAAGTGATCACCTACATCAGGCCCTATTGTTCCTACAGTCTTTGCCTCTTTTGCCAGACGGCCCAACCTTGATTCCAGCTTCCAATTATCACACCTCTGTCCGCGCCAGATGTATGCCCGATAGTCAAGCATGCTCTCATGCAAGAATGCAAAAGCATCTTGCCAGGACGAGAAATTTATCTCTCCGTATCCATTAATGATTCCCTTTTCTTCTCCTTTCATCTCTCTCCCTCCACAAAAGACGAGCAAATTTGTGTCACTACAGGGAATCCCTTAACCAAATTTCTCCCTTTCTGGTTTTCTTGGTTCCACGTGGATAGCTACTCACAGTTTATAAAGGCGTCTGGCCTCAAAATGTTCGATTATCTGCTGTTGGGTCTTCTCGAAGAGTTCCGCTGAGCCCGTCGCGCTATGGATGTCAACGCTAAGGTCTGAGTACAGGATTCTCAATGATGGAAACCTTTTCTTGAAGTCTTCAGGTAAGGCATCAAAATATTCATCCAAGGCCTGATCAACTTTTAGGTTCTTTATCTTGGCCTGTGACTGCACCCATTGTTCTATCAATACCCTAAGAAGGAACACTCCCGCGAGCGTTTGCCCTGACTGGTGAGCAACTACAGCACCCGAGAAGAAGCGGGCAATTGCCTTAGGGATGACACGCAGATGCTCCACGTGTTCTATTGGTGAGCGTCCGCTCAAAGTAAGCTTGTTCCCTTCCCGCCTCACTAAGAAGACCTCTGGAATGCCTTTGCAGGACTGACAATGAAAAGAAAAAACGAAAATCTGAGTAGTCGGCTGGTTATCTGCGGGAGTTACACCTGTGACCGCTGTGCCAAAGTCAAGCGAGTCCTGCCCAAAAAGATAATTAAAGGCCTCCACTCGACCACACTTGTGGCAGAAAAGTTTCACATGGGGAACCTTGAAGGCAAGTTTCGAGGGGCCAGCGGGCATTTGAACGTGAAGCGGGCCCTTCCATTCTTGGGATGGCTGCCATACGTGCCAAGAGCCGCCGTACAGTCTTCCGATATCTGTCTCCACGAGTTTGGTTTGAAAACCACCTATGCCTGACACAGCTGTTTTTAAGATTTCGTCTTTAAATGAAGTGGTAATACTCTGATACAGGTGCTTGGTTTCAAGCAATTGTTTTAGGGTCAAGGTTATGTCTTCTGACAATGCTACTGCGCCTTTGTTGATGGCATCGGCAACGGTCATTATCCCCAAAGTACTCCCCTTGACACGGCTTAATTCGTCACTTATTTTATAACCAACTTGATATCTAAAGCTCCTTCATGGCATGAAAAAATCTTCCTATAATCCTAATTCAATTTCAAGAAAAAAATTGTCCATTCAATCAATTACCATTAGAAATCCGGTCTGTTGTGAAGGAAGGTTGAATGCTTTGTTTCAGGAAGCTATACGTAACAAAACCTGCTTTTTCTCTTAATATTAGTTACTTACACCCTGTTTTCCTTTTGTCTGTTTTCCTCTCTCTCACGGTACCTTCTTCTTGTAAATATAGCATATGATCATCCGCCACATTCAG